>CALFYN010000524.1 GCA_937952345.1 uncultured Acidobacteriota bacterium | reverse complement strand
TGACAAAACGAACCCAGGCAGGGCAGTTGATGCGGTTCCGCATCCAGGAGAATGCGTGTGATGACGGTGTAGTTGGGGGCGCCGGGGTGAGCCAGATCGCTTTTTCGACGGCGGATCTGGCGGCGACCGTAGGCACGATGCTGAGCCGTGGGGTGGAGTTCCACCAGACGGGCAGGGCGGCCGAACTGGACGAGGTGTTCGTGGTGACGAAGCCGGTGGAGGATCGACCTTCGTTGACCTTCCGGATCGTGGAAAAGAAGCGCACATGCGTTTGAAGGCCGGCACACGACTGAACTATCCGGGATTACGGCAACGTTGATACCCTGTAATGTTATGCCAACAGGCGCCGAACTCTTTGCCCGATCCATCCGACAACTGGATATTGACACGGTCTTCACTTTGGTGGGAGACCATTTGAACGAAGTGTTGCTGGCGATGCACGCGGAACGGATCCGCGTGATCGACATGCGGCACGAATCGGGGGTCACGCATGCCGCGGACGCATGGGCACGCACGCACCGCAAGCCGGCGGTTGCGCTGGTGACTGGGGGGCCGGGTCATACGAATTCGCTGACCGGGATCGCGACAGCGCAATTGTGCGCGAGCCCGCTGATTGCGGTGAGCGGAGCGCCATCGACGATGATCGCGGGGCGGCAGGTGTTTCAGGTGATCGACCAGGCGGAGATGGCGAGGCCGGCAGTGAAGTGGTTCGCCGATGCGGTGAGTCCGTCGCAGATCCCGTACCTGGTGGGGCGTGCCTACAACGAGGCGAATAGCGGGCGGAAGGGGGCAGTGCATCTGAGCGTACCGGTGAATGTGTTCGCGGCGGGCACAGAGCAGCCGCTGCCGATGCCTCCGGCCGTTCGAATGGCGTACGGTGCGCCTTCACGCGAGGAAGTGGAACAGGCGTTGGGCATGCTGTTCAGCGCGGAGCGTCCAGTAGTGATTGCAGGCAGCGGCGCATGGTGGGGCCATGCCGAGAAGGAGCTGGAGCGGTTCATCAAGACGACACGGTTGCCGCTGTACACGGTGACGCTGGCGCGCGGTATCGTCTCCGATGCGCAGAAGAATGTGTTTGGGTATGCCGATCCGGCGATCAACCGGGCGGCGCTGGCGGCATTCAAAGAAGCAGACGTGGTTCTGGTGCTGGGCAAGCGGATCGACTACCGGCTGGCGCTGGGCGGACCGCGGTTGTTCGATCCGGCGGCGAAGATCATACAAGTGGATTTGCACGGGCCGGAGTTAGGCGCGGCGCGGCCGATCGAGTTGGGGATCTGTGCCGATGTGAAGGCGACGCTGCAAGCGATGCTGGAGCTTGCGGGGGAGAAGGCGTGGCATCCGCTGTCGAGTTGGAGCCGCAAATTGCGGCAGTTGGACAGTGAATACCAGAAGAAGCTGGACACGCTGGCCATGGACAAGGCGGAGCCGCTGCATCCGGCGGCGGTGTTTTCGGTGCTGCGCGATGCCTATCCGAAGGACACGTTGTATTCGTGGGACGGCGGCGACTTCGTGCATTGGGGCAGGGCGATGATACCTGCCACGATGCGGGGCGGATGGTCGCGGCTGGGGCCGATGGGGACAATCGGCTCGGCGCTGCCGAACTGCATTGCGATGCAACTGGCGAATCCGGGCAAGCCTGTGACGATGATTACGGGAGACGGATCGCTGGGGTTCTATATCGCTGAGTTGGAGACGCTGGTGCGATATAAGCTGCCGGTAGTGATTGTTGTGGGCAACGATGGCGGGTGGGGGTTGGAGCGCGAGCTGCAGAGGGAAATCACCGGGGATCTGACGGTGGCGTGCGAGTTGCAGCACACGCGTTACGACCTGGTGATGAAAGGGTTCGGCGGCGACGGCGAGACGGTGGAGAGGCTGGCGGATCTGGCTCCGGCAGTGAAGCGCGGTTTTGCCTCGGGCAAGCCGTATTTGATCAATGTGATCGTGCGCGGGTCGCGATCGCCGTTCACGGAGTGGCAGATTATGGGGAAGAAGAAGTAGCCGCGGGGGCTACTTCTTCAGGGCTTGTTCGATGGCACCGAGCAGTTCTGGGGATTCGGGAGCGACACCGGAATCGAATTTCTTGAGGACGTTGCCGTTTGCGTCAACGAGGAACTTGGTGAAATTCCATTTCACGGGTCCGCCCTTTTCCTGCAGGAACTGGTAGAGCGGGGCGGCGTCGGCGCCTTTTACGGAGATCTTGGAATACATGGGGAAGGTGACGTCGTACTTGCGCGAGCAGAACTGCTTGATTTCGGCATCGGAGCCGGGCTCCTGGGCGCCGAAATTATTGGCGGGGAATCCGAGGACGACGAGGCCTTTGTCCTTGTATTTCCGGTAGAGCGATTCCAAGCCGGTGTACTGGGGCGTGTAGCCGCACTGGCTGGCGACATTGACCATCAGCAGGACTTTGCCCTTGTATGCGGCGAGCGGTGAAGGCTTGCCGTCAATGCTATTGAGGGTGAATTCGTGAACGTTGCTTGCTGCGGAGAGAGACATGGCGAATAAGGTGAGAACGGCGGTAAGTTTCATCCTTGCTTAGGATGCGCGAACGTGGTGTGCAGTTGCAAGATAGAATTGACTACCACGATGAAGAATGCGTTGACACCACTTACATTTCTTTCGAGAAGCGCGTTTGTATATGGGGACCGGATTGCGGTAATCGATGGGGATCGCCGATTCACGTATGCGCAACTTCAGGAGAGGGTGCACCGACTGGCCGGGGCTTTGCGGAAGCTGGGCATTGGGCCGGGGGATCGAGTGGCGGTATTGTCGCCGAATACGGTGATGGCGCTGGAGCCGCATTATGGAGTGCCGCTGATGGGCGCAGTGCTGGTGATGCTGAATACGCGGTTGGCGGCGACGGAGTTGCAGTGGATCCTGAATCACTGCGAGGCGAAGGTGTTGCTGGTGGATCCTTCGCTGGCGGGGCAAATGGAGCCGCTGCGGGAGCAGATGCCTGCTCTGGAGCACTTCATTACAGACTACGAGGGGCTGCTTGCGGGGGCGGAGGTTTCCGAGGCGCAGCCCGTGGAGATCGATGAAGATGCGCTGTTGTCGATCAACTACACGAGCGGGACGACGGGCTTTCCGAAGGGGGTGATGTTTTCACATCGTGGGGCGTACCTGAACTCGCTGGGCGAATTGATGGAGTACGGACTGCGGGAAGACACGGTGTATTTGTGGACTCTGCCGTTGTTTCATTGCAATGGGTGGTGTTTTTCGTGGGCGGTGACGGCAGCGGGCGGGGTTCACGTGTTGCTGCGGCAGCCGCAGCCGGAACGGGTAGTGGAGCTGATTCGCGGGGAAAGTGTGACGCATCTTTGTGGAGCGCCGGTGGTAGTCGGGGCTTTGGCGCATTACTGTGCGGTGAACGGAGTGAAGTTTGCGAGCGGGTTGCGAATTGTCACGGCGGGAGCGCCGCCTTCTCCGGCGGTGCTGCGCGCGGCGGAAGAAATGGGGGCGGAGATGTTTCACTGCTATGGATTGACGGAGACGTATGGGCCGATGACGTTGTGCGCCTGGCGTGGCGAATGGGACCGCTTGCCTGCCGAAGAACGCGCGCAACGAAAGGCGAAGCAGGGCGTGCCGTATATCATCGCGGGCACGGACTGCCGGCTGGTGGATGAGGCAATGCAGGATGCAGCGGCCGATGGGAACACGATGGGCGAGATTGTGATGCGGGGCAACAACGTCATGATCGGGTATTTCCGGAATCCGGAAGCGACGGCGGAGGCATTTCGGGGTGGGTGGTTTCATTCGGGAGATTATGCGGTGATGCATCCGGACGGGTATCTGGAGATCCGCGACCGGAAGAAAGACATCATCATTTCCGGCGGGGAGAACATTTCTTCGGTGGAGGTGGAGAAGGTGATCTACGAGCATCCGGCAGTGCTGGAGGCGGCGGTGGTAGCGGTGCCCGATGAGAAATGGGGCGAGGTTCCGAAAGCGTTCGTGACTCTGAAAGGCGAGGGGGCGGCGAATGCGGCCGAGATCATTGCCTTCTGTAGGGAACGCATGGCGCATTTCAAATGCCCGAAACAAGTTGAGTTCCGCGTGTTGCCGAAGACCGCGACAGGGAAAATCCGGAAGAACGAGTTGCGGGAAAAGGAATGGGCGGGACTGGAAAAGAGAGTGAATTGAATGTCCTGGGAAACGCTGGTGGAAAGCCGTGAGGAAGCGCTGGCGGTTGTTACGCTGAACCGGCCGGCGCGGCGTAACGCGTTGTCGCTGGGTCTGATGCTGGAACTGATCGACTGCCTGGATGCGATCGGGCGCGATGCTTCGGTGCGCGCGGTGATCCTGAATGCGTCGGGGGCGGTGTTCAGCTCCGGCCACGATCTGAGTGAGATGACCGGTGGGACGGTGGTGGAGTATCGCCGGTTGTTCGATGTCTGTACCGAACTGATGACGAAGGTGCAGTCGATACCGCAGCCGGTAATCGCCGAGGTGCAGGGAATGGCGACGGCGGCGGGGTGCCAGTTGGTGGCAACGTGTGATCTGGCCGTGGCGTCAGAGGCGGCGAAGTTCGCTACTCCGGGGGTGAAGATCGGATTGTTTTGCACGACACCGATGGTGGCGTTGACGCGAGCAATCGGGCGGAAGCGGGCGATGGAGATGCTGCTGACGGGGAAAGCGATTGATGCGCAGACCGCGGCGGAATGGGGTTTAGTTAACCGGGTGGTTCCCGCGGATGAATTGTCGTCGAGCACACGGGAGCTGGGAGTGCAGATTGCGTCGGTGAGTTCCCTGACCGTGGGCTTGGGGAAGCAGGCGTTTTATGCGCAGATCGATCTGGATCAGCCGAAGGCCTATGCGTATGCCAAGGAAGTGATGTCGATGAATGCGCTGGCGGCGGATGCGCAAGAAGGGATCACGTCGTTCCTGGAGAAACGCGTACCCTGCTGGACGGGGCGATGAGGCGGGCGATTGGATTACTGCTGGTTTGCGCGGCACTGGTTGCGGGGCAAACGGGCGAGGTGTATGCGCGGGTGGCGGCGCTGATTCAGGCCGAGCGGCAGCAGAAGAACATCCCGCTGATTGCCGTGGCGCTGATGGATGGCCGGGGAAGGGTGTGGACGCACACGCAGGGCGAGGGCGCGGAGAACTCGGTGTATCGGGTGGGATCGGTCTCGAAGCTGTTTACGGATATCGCGGTGATGCAGATGGTGCAGGTGGGGAAGCTGGAACTGGATGTGCCGGTGACACGCTATCTGCCGGAGTTTCAGCCGCGTAATCCGTTCGGAGGGGAGATCACGCTGCGGATGCTGATGAGCCACCGCGCGGGATTGGTGAGAGAGCCGGTGGTGGGGCATTACTTCGATAGCTCAGCGGTGTCGTTGGAGCAGACGGTGGCGAGTCTGAATCAGACCGAGTTGGTGTACAAGCCGGGGACGCAGACGAAGTATTCGAATGCGGGGATTGCCGTGGTCGGAAGGGTGGTGGAGAAGGTCAGCGAGCGCCCGTTTGGGGAGTACATGAAGAATGTCGTGCTGACGCCGCTGGGGATGCGGAACAGCGACTTTGTTTTGGGTGACGGATTGCGAAATCTGCTGGCGCCGGCGTGGATGTGGACTTACGACGGGCGGCGATTCCGCGCTCCGCAGTTCGAGTTGGGCATGGCTCCGGCGGGGAGCCTGTACGCCTCGATGGAGGACATGACGAAGTTCGTCAAGTGTTTGTTTGATAAGGGTGCGCCTTTGTTGGACGTGAAGACACTGGAACAGATGTGGGAGCCGCAATTCGGAGGGAACTACGGGTTGGGCTTCCGGCTGGGAAATGTGGGGACGGCACGGTCGGTGTCGCATGGTGGGGCGATCTATGGTTTCGCGACCGATTTGACGGTGCTGCCGGAGGAGAAGATTGGCGCCGTGGTAGTAGTGAACATGGATAGCGCGAATGCGGTGGCCTCGCGCATTTCGCAGCAAGCGTTGCGCTGGCTGTTGCAGGCACAGCGCGGGGAAGACTTGGAGAATCCGCCGGCGGTGGTGGACCTGACGGCTGACGAGGCACGGCGGCTGGCTGGAAGGTACGGGGATGGTGACGATGCTGTTGATCTGGTGGCTCGGGGAAAACACCTGTACAGGACTCCTGTACGCGGCGGATCGCGAGTGGAACTGCGACGCGTGGGCGGGGATCTGATCACGGATGATTTGCTGGGATTCGGCGAGCGGCCGAAGTTGGGCAGCCGGCAGCCTGTACCGAGGCCGGCGGTGGCAAGCGCGGATTGGCGGAAGCATCTGGGGGAATACGGGTGGGATCACAATGTGCTGTACGTGTTGGAGCAGGAAGGCAAACTCACTGTGCTGATCGAGTGGTACGACTACTATCCTTTGCGGGAAGAGGGTCCGAATACGTTCCGGTTTCCGGACTGGGGACTGTACGAAGGAGAGCGCCTGCAGTTCACGGCGGAAGGTGTGCGGGTAGGCGGGGTACTGTTTCCGCGGAGGGAGCGGTCTGCACAAGGGCCGGTGTTCCGGATACAGCCGCGGAAGCCGGTGCCAGATCTGGCTCGCGAGGCGCTGGCGGCGAAGCCTCCCGAGGAGAAGCGAGTCTTTCGGGAAACGGAACTGGTGGAGTTGGTGAAGCTGGATGAAACGATCCGGCTCGACATCCGCTATGCAGGGACGGATAACTTTCTGAGCACGCCGGTGTACACGCAGGCAAAGGCGTTTCTACAACGGCCAGCGGCGGAAGCGCTGGTGCGGGCGAACGCGGCGCTGAGGAAGCTGGGATATGGTTTGTTGGTGCATGACGCGTACCGTCCGTGGTACGTGACGAAGATTTTCTGGGACGCGACGCCGGAGGATAAGCGGATGTTCGTGGCAGATCCGGTGCAGGGCTCGCGTCACAACCGGGGGTGCGCGGTGGATCTGACGTTGTACGACTTGGAGACCGGGAAAGCGGTGGAGATGCCAGGGCTTTACGATGAGATGTCGGAGCGTTCTTACCCGGATTATCCTGGAGGTACGTCCCTCGCACGATGGCACCGCGAAGTGTTACGCGCGGCGATGGAGAGCCAAGGATTCGAGGTCTTTGCAGTGGAGTGGTGGCATTTCGATTTCAAAGATTGGGAGCACTACGGGATCGGTACTGCGACGTTTGAATCCATTGGCTCGAAACAGTAGCCATGGAGGAAAGCGATGTCCGATGTTCCGGCAGTGAGTGATCACGCGGCGGAGCGCATTCTGGCGGGATTGTCGCGGATTGCGCTGGTGTTGCGGCATCGGGGGTGGGTGGATGCGACGGAGTGGGGTGTTACGCCGACACAAGGGCAGATCCTGACGCTGCTTGCGTCGCGGCCGCAGGAGACGCTGGGTGTTTCGCGTATCGCCGGCGAACTGGCGTTAACGAAGCCGACGGTCAGCGATTCGATCTCCACGCTGGTCCGGAAGGGATTGGTGGAGAAGGTGCGATCGCAGTCCGATGGGCGCGCGGTGGAGTTACGATTGACGGCACGAGGAGGCCAGTTGGCGGAAGGTACTTCCGCATGGCCTGAGTTCTTGCAGTTGGCGGTACAGGCTTTGAGTGAGGAAGAGCGGGGTGTTTTTCTGCGAGGGCTGGTGAAGATGGTGCGGTCGCTGCAGGAACAGGGGTTCATTCCAGTGACGCGCATGTGCGTGAACTGCCGGTTTTTCGGACCGTTCGCCTATCCGGATTCGAAGCGTCCGCATCATTGCGGGTTCCTGGGAGAAGCAATCGGCGATGGCTTGCTGCAGGTGGATTGTAGGGATTTCGAGGCGGCGGGCGC
>CALFYN010000523.1 GCA_937952345.1 uncultured Acidobacteriota bacterium | reverse complement strand
TCCGCCGTGAACTGCACCGAATGATAAATCGAGTTCGCCGACGACGTCAGCAGACTCACCCCGTTGAAGCGTGGATCGATGCGGCTCGATGCCCGCGCCGTCGTCCCGTTCAATGCCGTATTCAAGGCCGAAAACTCACCTGCCCGTTGCCGCGCCGTCTGCTCCTCCAGCGTCTGCGGCGGCGTGAATTGCCCCGGCCTCGCCGTATTCACCGGCACGGTCCGCTGCAGGTAATTCCCCTTCGCTCCCGAGTAAGACACGCGCCCCACCCACTGCCCCGGCAACTCCCGCTCCACGCTCAGGCTGAATTGCTGCACCTGCGGATTGCGCAACCCGCGGTCAATCGGCGACAGCGCTCCAATATTCTTCGCTCCCGCCGGATACGATCCCACCATCGCCTGCCCTTCGCGCTGGAACGCCGATGTCCCCGCCACCAAGGCCGCATAGCTGTCCGCCCCGCCAATCTGCGCCTGTGTCCGGCTCAATTGATACATCAACGGTGGTAAAAACCTCCCGTTTAATATCGGATTCATATAAATGAAATCGTAGGAAATCCCATACCCGCCGCGAATCGACAGCTTCCCCCCGCGCGGGTTGTAAGCAAACCCGAACCTCGGCCCCCAATTCCTGGTCGGCTCAAAGTAGGTTCCGCCCTTGTAAATAGAACCCAGCGGACCCGTACCCAGATCCCCCATCGCCTGCCTTCCCTGCAAGTCGAGATTGGACAGCAGTCCGTTCACCTCGTTCACCCCGCCGTTCACTTCCAGCCGCATCCCGAAGTTCAGCGTCAAATGCCGCGCCACCCGCACATCGTCCTGCACAAAGAAAAACTGATTCGACACCCGGTTCCCGCGCACCGAGTTCCCAAAGCGCTGCACATAGGAAAACGGCTTCCCGGCCGCGAAATCATTGAAGTTCAGAAACGTGAACTGTCCCCGCACCAGCCAGTCAAACGAGCTGTTCAACTGCACCCGGTTCAAATCCGCCCCGAACTTCCATTGATGCCGCCCGCGCACGTACGTCAGCGTATCCATCACCTCGTAGGTCGTTTGCGCCCGTCCTTGCGGAAACCCGTTCCAAACCCCCAGCGTCGATACGCTGTTGTCGCGAAACACAATCTCCGGACCCATGTAATCCGACAGCGCATCAAACGCCGGCCGCGTCCGTCCAAACGACGCGAGCACTTGATTCACCGCCGCCGCGCCGAACGTCCGCGTGTACGTCGCCGTCGCATTCTGCGCCCGGTCGCTCGACGTGATCCCGCCCGATGCCAGGCTCGATCCCACAAACGCCAGCCCAGGACTCTGCTCCTTCAGCTTCTCAATGCCATAGCGCGCGCTCAGTGTATCGCGCCCCGTCAGGTTCGCATCCACGCGTCCCGAAAACGCCAGCGTGTCCACCACGTTCGGCGCACGATTGCTGATCGTGCCCGTGGGGTCCACCGGCACATTCATCCGCGCCAGCAAGTCCCGCGAAGTGGCATCGATGTTTCCCGATACCTGCTCCGGCCGTGGCACCTGCGCCAGCCGCGTTCCACCTTCACCGCCCGTGCGCTGCTGCTCATATGTGCCGAACCAGAACAGCCGGTCGCGCACGATGCGCCCGCCCGCCACCCCGCCCCAGTTGTTGTCCCGATGCGGAGACCGCAGTCCCGTGCGGTCAAAATAGTCCCGCGAATTCAGCGCATCGTTGCGGAAGAACTCAAACAGCCGCCCGTGAAACTCGTTCGACCCGCTCTTGGTCAGCACCTGTGCCTGCGCGCTGCTGTTGCGGCCATACTCCGCGCTGAACGTATTCGTCACCAGCGAAAACTCGCGGATTCCATCGAGCGGCACCGTGCCCAATCCCGCCTGCCCCGTCACGCCCACATCGCTAGCCGTCGCGTTGTCCAACGTAATGTTGTTCCCGCGCCCGCGTCCGCCGTTCGAATTGAAATTGCCAATCCCCAGAAACGCGTTGCGGGGCGATACCGGAACCACGCCCGGCGCCGTCGCCGCCAGCCCCAACACGCCGCTTCGTGCAATCGGCAGCGACACAATCTCCCGCGCTTCCACCGTCGTCTGCAACTGCGCATTCACTACATTCAACGCCGGAGTTGTTTCCGTCACATTCACTTCCTGCCGCGTCGTCTGCAACTCCAGTTGCACCTTCACCGTCGTCACCGCTCCGCTGTTCACCACGGCGCGCGTGGCAAAGGCCGCGAATCCCGCCGCACTCACCTTCACTTGATACTCGCCCAGCGGCAGTTGTGCAAACCGCACCGCGCCCGTCTGCGCCGACATCAACTCCCTCGCCGCTGCTGTCTCCGCATGAACAATGGCGACCTGCGCGTTCTCCACGACTGCCTGTGTCGGGTCGCTCACCAGCACCTGCAGGTCTCCCGCGATCTGGCACGACCCTGGAACGGCCATCGCCAAAGTAAAGCAAGCAGCAACAAAAATCGACGTAATTCGCATCGAGCGACCTCCCATCCACAGTGTGCGGTGGGTAGATTGCCGTGCAAAGTAGTAGGTAACCCCACTGAGTGAGGGGAAAGGCCTTAGCTCACGGTACCAGGTAGACTCTCGTTCTATGCCGCCGCGCCAAACGCGTCTCGACCGTAACACCTGTTACGCCAATCGCCGTCGCAAACGCGTCGCTGATCGCGCATCGATCCGATACAACTGTAACTTCTCGCTCCGACTCTAAAGGTTTCCCCGTCCGCGGATCCACGATGTGTGAGTAGCGCCGGCCATCGATTTCCCAATGCTGCGACGCATCGCCCGACGTCGATACGCCACTGTTCTTCAACTCCAGCACCCGCCCGCCCGCGATCTCCACCTGCCAGCCATCTCTGCCCGGAGGCGCATCGCCAATCGCCAGATCTCCACTCACCGCCACCAGCGCCCGCCGCAATCCAAAGCGCCGCAATTCCTCCAGCGCCGCATCCGCCGCGTAGCCCTTCGCAATGCCACCCAAATCGAGCTTCATCCCCGCCTTGCCCAGCAGCACCGTCCGCGCCCGTCCGTTCACTTGTACATGCTGGTAGCCGCTGCGCCCCAGCGCCTCGCGCACCTCTTCCTCCGTGGGCAACCGCGGCACTTTCCGCGCCTCCCGCCACAACTGCGTCAACGCACCGATGCTCACATCGAACGCGCCGTCCGTATCCTTTGAGACCTGTTCCGCCAACGTCAGGATCGCCAGCAGATCGGCGCTCACCGCCACCGGCTTACCACTGGCCAACCGGCTCACTTCGCTGTCTTCTTTGTAATCGCTGAGTGCCGCATCCAGATCGCGAATGCGTGAGAAAGCCCGCTCCAGCGCCCGTTGCGCCAGCACCGAATTCGCCGCATACACGCGGATCGAAACCAGCGTCCCCATGTGCGGCTCCACCGCTTCGAACCGCTGCAACTCTTCCGCATGTGCCGCCAGCAACAGCAATGCGGCGTAGAGGATCACTCTTTTTCCACGCCGTTGTTCCAATACTGGAACATCTCGGACGGGCCCGGCACCTTCACCGGACGAACCAGCCGGAACCCCAGCCATTGCGCATCGGTGTGATACCAGATGCTCTTGGGAAGCTGCGGATCCTGCATCTTCCAACTCGCATCGGAACCCATGCGCGCGCCGCAGCGGCAACCATC
>CALFYN010000522.1 GCA_937952345.1 uncultured Acidobacteriota bacterium | reverse complement strand
GGATCGAAATCAAACACACGCGGTAATGTTTCTGACAGCAACTCCAGGTATTCCGTGTCGTCAGTCCCATCCGGCAGATCGATGTCGATGGAACTGGCCTGCTTGCGGAACGGAAAGTTATTCTTCCCGTGCATGCTGAGGGTCAACACGTCGGAGTCGCCGCCGAAGATCTGCGCCGTGCCATCGCCCTGATGCACATCCAGATCGATCACGGCGGCGCGGCGGATGCGTCCTTGCGCGCGCAGGTTCTGAATCACCACGGCGATATCGTTGAACACGCAGAAGCCTGAACCCTCGGCGCGAAACGCATGGTGCGTGCCTCCAGCCAGGTTCCCACCCCAACCGGTGGCCATCGCCTCTTCCGCCGCCGCCAGCGATCCGCCCACACTGGCCAGCGTGCGCCGCACCAATCCATCCGACCAGGGAAAGCCGATTCGACGGATCACGGCGCGATCGAGAGATCCTTCCAGAAACCGCCGGACATACTCCGCATCGTGCGCCAATTCGATCACCCGCACGTCGGCCAGCGGCGCTTCCACAAACCGGAATCCACCCTCGCAAAACAGCAGATCCCGCACCATGGCATATTTCCGCATGGGGAACTTATGCCCGTCCGGTAGCGGGATCGCGTAATGATCGCAGTAGAACAGTGGCTTCAACGTTTGGTCAGGTCTCGAATCCAAATATCCTTGAACCACATGTTGCCCTGCCCTCCGGAATGCAGTTGCAATGCGATTCCGCCATCGAAGGACTTCGGCTGCGGATCCGTGAAGTCCACCATCACCACGCCGTTCAATCGCGCCACGTAGCGATTGCCTTCCACCTTCAGCAGGTACTCATTCCACTCGTTGTGCCGCACCACCAGTTCATTCTCCGGCGAAGGCCATACAATCCACTGCCTGCCGTCGCCATAGATCCCGCCTGTGTGGCGCATGATGGTGCAGTCGATTTCAAACTGCAGGCCTTGCGAAACATGCGGTGTGCCGGGCTTGAAGTCGACATGGAAGAAGACGCCGCTGTTGCCGTCGCCTTCGCACTTGAAACGCAGCGCGAGATGAAAATCCTTGTAGTTTTTCTCGGTCTTCAGGTAGCCGTATTCCTTTGAGATGGCGAGCCCGTGGATCGCACCCTGCTCCACCAGCCATTTTTCTTTGCCCACCTCCACCCATCCGGAGAGGTCTTTGCCGTTGAACAACTGGATCCAATCTTCGCCCGGGAGTTTGGGGCGATTGGCGCGATTGCCCTGGGCCAAGGCGGCGGAGGACAGCAGAAGGAGACATGCAAGGATACGCATAACTCCTCATGATACGTCAACGCCGCTGCCCGTAGCGCTTCACAATCGCCACGCCGGCGAAGATCACCAGCATGGCCGAGATCTCGCGCCGGCCGAACGGCTCGCGATAGAACAGCCAGCCCAACACGGCGGCGACAACGGGATTGATATAGGTGTAGAGAGAAACGATGGAAATCGGCAATCGCTGCAGCGCGATGATGTAGCTGGTGTATCCGACAATCGAGCCGAACACCGTCAAGTACAGCAAGGCGCCGATGCCCTTCGCGTCCCAGTGGGCGGGTGCATTCTCCACCAGCGCCACGGGCAGAAACGCCAGGCCCGCCGCGAATTGCTGCACCGCCGCGCTCGCCACGGGATGCATTTCCGCCTTACGGAGTTTCTGCAGGATTGAGCCAAGCCCCCAGGAAATGCTGCCGATCTGCAACAGCAGAAATCCGCGCACCACGTTCCCTGAGAATCCTTGCGAGAAGGCGTCCGGCCCAACCAGCAGTCCCGCTCCGGCCAACCCCGCGGCCATGCCTACCGCCGTGCCCTTCGTCAATTTCTCTCCGCCTGGAAACAACGCTTCCATGCCGACCATCCAAATCGGCGACATTGCAATGAACAACGATGCGAGGCTGCTCGGAATCAACTGCTCGGATACTGTCAGCAGGCTGTTGCCCACGCCCAGCACCATCAGGCCGAATAGCGCGGTCCACCACAGATCCCGGCCCTTCGGCAGCGCGATCCTCGCGATGCGCAAGGCAATCAGCAGTATGCCGCCGGAAAGCAGAAAGCGAACCGAGACCAGCAGAAACGGTGGCAGGGATTCGAGTGCTACGCGAATCCCCAGATACGTCGTGCCCCAGAAGAAGCATACCGAGGCGAACGCGAGATAGGCCGCAAATAAAGGATGTTTCCTCAATGCCTACCAGGCCTGCCGGTACAGGCGCAGCATGTCGTCGGCGGAGCAAGGCCTCGGATTGGACAGGTGGCAGCCATCCTCCATCGCTTTCTCCGACAGCTTCGGAAGTGAGGCTTCCAGAATCCCGTAGTCGCGCAACCGCGGCTTGATTCCACCCAGTGCATTCAGTTCGCGTGTGCGTGCAATCAAATCGTCCACACGGCACTGCCGCGCCAGAGCCTGTTGGCGTTCGCGGCTGTCCGGAAGGTTGAACTCCAGCACATATGGCAATACCACTGCATTCGCCGTGCCGTGATGCATGCCGAACTCCGTGGAAAGCGGATGCGCCAGCGAGTGCGCCGCGCCGAGCCCCTTCTGGAACGCCATGGCGCCCATCATCGAAGACAGCAGCATGTAGCCTCGCGACTCCACATCGTGCGGGTTCGCCATCACGCGAGGCAGATGGTCGCTCGCCAGCCGCGTGCCTTCCAGCGCGATCGCATCGCAGATCGGATGGAAGCCCTTGGCGATATATGCCTCCACGTTGTGTGTATAGGCGTCCATGCCTGTGCCGGCAGTGATGTGCGGCGGCAGGTCGATGGTGAGTTCTGGATCCGCCAGCGCCAGAGAAGGAATGAGGTAGGGACTGAAGATCACCGTCTTGCGGTTGGTTTTCTCAAGAGTGATTACCGCTGAGCGGCCCACCTCACTGCCTGTGCCTGCCGTGGTGGCGATGGCGATATACGGTGGCACGTCGGACGTGATCTTCT
>CALFYN010000521.1 GCA_937952345.1 uncultured Acidobacteriota bacterium | reverse complement strand
CGGCAGGTACACATACGTGTTGGAGTGCATATAATAGCCGCTCACAATTGCCGGCCCCGGCTTCCCTTTCCGGTCCATCAGCTTGTAATAAACCTTGTAATCCCCCGGCGGTGCATCGCGCATCATCCACACATCGGTGTGGCTCACCGAGTTGTAATAAACATCCCCAGGCCACTTGATCCCCTGCACCTTGCTCCCATCCGGCGGGTCCATCTTCGCATCCGCCACATAAAGGTCCAACTCGTGCGGCGGCGTCAGCGTCATCATCACCACCGAAATCGGATTGCGGCTCCGCAACTTCGTATTCTCCTTGCGCAGGTTCTCCGATTCCGCTTTTGCCTGCTCCGTCTGCCGGCGGAACGCCTCCGCCCGCGCCTGCTCTTGCTGCACCATCGCCCGCAACTGTCCTACCTGCTGCCGCAGTGCATCGAATTGCTGTTGCATCTGTTGCAGCCGTGCCAGTACATCCGGCGGCACATTCGACATATTCTGCATCCGCTGCAACAATTCCTGCACCTTCTGTTCCAACTGTGCGCTGTTCTCCTTGGCCCGCACCGCCTCCGGACCCTCCGGCTTCCAGTATTGAAACAGCACCAGCATCAGGAAACAGAACGCCCCCAGTGCGCCGCACAGAATGTCCAGCAGCGACATGTTGAAGATGTTGACTTCCTTGTTCTTCGGCTTCATCGCATGCGCCGCCTCAGCCTTCGTAGAGACGATTGATCAGATTGCGTAGCGTGTACGTGCCCACCTGGTTCACCGCCAGTTCTTCCTTTTCCTGGGCGATATGCAGCCAAAACACCAGAAACGCGCTCTGGATCAGCGCCACCATCGTGCAGTCGAAGCCCACACCAAGCGTCAGAGCCGTCTTCTTCACATCCAGCGTTGTCTGCAACCCGGCATCGTACAGCGAAGCCCCTAATCCGAACACCGTGCCGATGAATCCCAACGTCGGCACCAGCCAGGCGATGAACCGCACCGTGTTGTACCGCAGATCCACGCGGTGCGCGATCAACTCCAGGCTCGAATTCATCACCGCCACCGTCTGGTCCACACTCCGTGAAGATTGAAACTGCAGGATACTCAGGTCGATCAGCGACGGCAGAAAACCGTGCTCCTCGTCGAACTCCCGCGCCACGCGCCGCCGGATCGGGCTCAGATCCCGTGCCTGCAATACGGTCGTCTCATCCTCCGGCAGATACCCCTGCTTCAGGAACGCCAGTTCCCGCGTCGCAATCCTCCACCGCACGAACAGTTCGCCCATCCCCAGAAAGAAAAACACATGCATCAGGTTCTGGATGGTGAATGGATACCGGAAGTGGTCCGATCCCTTATCCAGAATAAGGCGCGCGGCGCGTCCCTCCAGCGTCAACGACAGCAGGCCGACAAACACCACGGCCAGCACAGCCGAAAGTCCCATTACCTGCCAGCGGTCCGGCAACGCCCAGAAACTCGGCGATTGATTCGATTGGCTCATAGCTGTTACGCCCCACAGGCGGGGCACGATTTCCCTTCTGGCTTGATCGCCCCGCAATGGCAGCGCTCCACTCGCCCTCCCGGCGCCAGTTCCCGCCGCTGTGGCGTGGCGGAACTCGGCGCGGATGCTGGCATCCTGCCGCGCAGGCTGTCCACGATGTCCGCCATCGACAGCACCACGTCCCCGAATTGCACCCGGTCCGTCGGCAGCACCATCTCCTGCGAGATCCGCCGCGGCGTTCCGTCCCGCAACAGCGTCGTGCCGTTCGAGGAGTGGCAATCGGTCAGAAACAGACTCCCGCCTTCCAGCACGGTCAACTCCGCGTGCAGCCGGCTCACCGATTCATCGGCGATAGGGATATCGCAGTTGCGCTCCCGCCCGATCGTGAAGCGGTTCTTCCGCCCATGGCTCATATATACTTCAGTGAAAAATCCCCCAAATCTGTCACGCCGGCACGCTACCTTGGTGGTATGTTGCTTGCTGAACTGGTGGAGACCTCCCGCCGTGTCGCCGCAACCAGCCGCAGGCTCGCCAAGATCGATCTGCTGGCCGCGTTGCTCGAACGCCTCCGCGGTGATGAAATCGACATCGCCGCCGCCTTTCTCTCCGGCACGGTCCGTCAGGGAAAGACGGGTATCGGATTCCGCACGCTCCAGCAAGCGGGCGCCGAACCCGCCGCTATTCCATCCCTCGAAATTCTCGAAGCTGACCGCCGCATCGAGCAACTGGCCGCCATCAAGGGCCGTGGATCCGAGCAACTCCGCCTCGCCATGCTCGGCTCATTGCTGCATGCCGCAACCGCCGATGAGCAACATTTCCTCGCCGCGCTCCTTGCCGGGGAATTGCGCCAGGGTGCCCTCGAAGGTCTGCTCCTCGATGCCATCGCCAAGGCTTCGCGCATCGACCCCGCCCGCATTCGCCGCGCCGCCATGCTCGCCGGCGATCTTGTCCCCGTGGCCCGTGCAGCCATCGAAGGCGGCGATGCCGCGCTCGGGCAGTATCGCCTCCAGTTATTCCGCCCCGTGCAGCCCATGCTGGCGCAACCCGCCGAATCGATGGATGAGGCCATTGGCTCGCTCGGCGAAGCTGCCCTCGAATATAAAATGGACGGCGCCCGCATCCAGGTGCACCGCTCCGGCAGCGATGTCGCCGTCTATTCCCGTCAATTGAACGATGTCACCGCCGCCGTGCCCGAAGTGGTTGAAGCCGCCCTCGCCATGCCCGCCCGCGAACTGATCCTCGACGGCGAGGTCCTCGCCTTTCATCCCGATGGCCGGCCGCGGCCCTTTCAGGCCACCATGCGCCGCTTCGGACGCAGGCTCGAGGTCGATGCCCTCCGCGGCGAACTCCCCCTTCGCCCCTACTTCTTCGACATCCTCTCCCTTGACGCTGGCGATCTCCTCGCCGAATCGCAAGCACGCCGCTTCCAAGCCCTCCGCGAAACCGCCCGTGATGCACTCATCCCACACCGCATCACCGGCGATGCGCGACAGGCCGAAGAATTCTTCGAAGCCGCACTCGCCGCAGGCCACGAAGGCATCATGGCGAAATCGCTCTCCGCTCCCTACGAAGCAGGCTCGCGCGGCGCAAGCTGGCTCAAAGTGAAACAGGCGCGCACCCTCGATCTCGTCATCCTTGCCGCCGAATGGGGCAGTGGACGCCGTCACGGCTGGCTCAGCAATCTCCACCTCGGCGCCCGCGATACCGGGAAGGGAGGCTTCGCCATGCTCGGCAAGACCTTCAAGGGACTCACCGACGAGATGCTCGCCTGGCAGACCGCCGAGTTACTGAAGAGTGAAATCGCCCGCGACACCCACACCGTCTACGTCGAGCCCAAAATCGTTGCCGAAATTGCCTTCCATGAATTGCAGATCAGTCCGCGTTACCCCAGCGGCCTCGCGCTCCGTTTCGCGCGCGTCAAGCGCTATCGCACCGACAAGAATCCCTCCGATGCCGACACCTTCCTCACCGTCCGCCGCATCGCAGGTCTCGAAACAACCTGAGTCTACTTCGTTTCCGGCTCTCCGGCTTCCGGTGTGATGAATGTCGTCTCGCCCTTCCGCATCAGCTTCAGCCGCTTGCGGATCTCCAGTTCCTGCTCGCCAGGCGATTCCTGCAGTTTCTTGATACGCTCGGTTCGATGTTCCACCACGCGGCGCAATTCCGCATTCTGCTGTTGCAGTTCGCGGATCTCGTGCCACTTCTCCTCGAGCGAGGACAACCCTTGGGGGCCGCGCAGGGCCATGAAGATGTACGCACTCGACAGTGCGATAACACCGACTACACCAATTGTTCGCAGAAAGGACATGCCTTCTCTACCATCCCTTTCTAAACGTTATAACCTGAATAGCATGATTTGGCTAGACCGGAGATGCGATTTTTTTGAGGAAAAGTTGAACTTATGACCGGCAACATCGTGATTCTGTGTAACTGCGGCTCCCTCGACGAGGCCCGCAAGGTCGCTCAGGGCCTCGTCGCCAGGCGTCACGCCGCCTGCGTGAACATCGTTCCCGGCATCCACAGCATTTACCGCTGGCAAGGCAAGGTCGAAGAGGCCGCCGAGTGGCTCCTCATCGTCAAAACCCAAGCCGCCCGTTATGCCGAGGTGGAGGCCACCATCCGCGAACTGCACTCCTACACCACTCCCGAAGTCATTGCCCTCCCCATCGCCAAGGGCCTCCCCGCCTACCTCGACTGGATACTCGAAGAGACAACACCGCTGCAATGAGCCCGTGTCGCGGATATCCAGTTGCAACCATGCTCCGCTTCATGGTGTGATAACCCGAGCGACATGGCTTCCCCAACTTCCACGGCCCACGGCCGCAATCCGGCCCTCCCGCAAAGACCCACCAATTCCCGCCAGTGGGTGATCGTCTTCGCGGTCACCTTGTCCATCCTGGCCTATATCGATCGCGTCTGCATCTCGCAGGCCGCCCCGCTCATATCGAGGGACCTCGGTTTCGACAAGCAGCAGATGGGCTACGTCTTCTCCGCCTTCGCCCTCGCCTATGCCCTCTTCGAAATCCCCGGCGGCTGGATGGGCGATTGGATGGGGCCGCGCAAAGTCCTCATGCGCATCGTCATCTGGTGGTCCGCGTTCACCGCCCTCACCGGCGCCATGTGGAACCTCACCTCCATGCTTGCCTGCCGCTTCCTCTTCGGCGCCGGCGAAGCCGGATGCTTCCCCAATCTCACCAAGGCCTTCAGCGTCTGGCTCCCCGTCGAAGAACGCGTCCGCGCACAAGGCATCATGTGGACATTCGCCCGCTGGGGCGGAGCCTTCACTCCCCCGCTCGTCATCTGGATCCTCGGCTACATGAACTGGCGCCAGGCCTTCGTCCTCTTCGGAGCCATCGGCGTGATCTGGGCCGTCTGGTTCTACAAGTGGTTCCGCGATAACCCCAAGGAACATCCCAGCGTCAATGCGGCCGAATGGGAATTGCTCAAGCACAGCGCCAGCAACGCCGAAGGCCACGGCAACGTCCCCTGGGGACTCCTCCTCCGCAACCGCAGCGTGTGGCTGCTGTGGGTGCAGTACTTCTGCCTCTCCTTCCCCTGGTATTTCTACATCACCTGGCTGCCCACCTATCTTCAGGAACACCGCGGCCTCAATGCCATCGAAAGCGCCAAACTGGCCATTTTCCCCCTCTTCTTCGGCGGCGTCGGCTCGCTCTTCTGCGGCTTTATCTCTCCTGTCGTCACCCGCATGACCGGAAGCTTGAAAACCACCCGCCGCCTGCTTGCCTCACTCGGCTTCCTCGGGGCCGGCATCCTCTTGATCCTCTCCATCCAGATGCAGGATCCGCTGCTCGCCATGATCGTCATGGGGCTCGCCAGCTTCTGCAACGACCTCGTCATGCCGGGAGCCTGGGCCGCCTGCATGGATATCGGCGGCAAGTACGCCGGCACGCTATCCGGCTCCATGAACATGATGGGGAACCTCGCCGGCTTTGTCGCCCCGCAGGTCGGCGGCTACATCCTGAAGCACACCGAGAACGCGCAAGGCATCGGTGACTGGAACCTGTTCCTCTACGTCATGGCCGGCGTCTATCTTGCCGGAACCATCGTCTGGCCGTTTATCGACCCGTCGAAGCCTCTCGAGGAAGCCTGAGCCGCTCCCCGCACGCTTCAGCGCAGCAACGCCTGCGTCGCCACTTTGTAGTTCAGGCAATTCCGCCCGTTCCGTTTCGCCTCATACAACGCATCGTCCGCCGCGCGGATCAGATCGGAGACTTCCACCTCGGCCGGAGGGGTGAACACCGTTGCCCCGAAGCTGGCCGTGATCGCCAGCCGCCCGCTTTGCGCGGGTACGGGCTCCTTGCTGATAGCCACCCGCATCGCCTCGCCCCTGCTCTGGATGCTGTTCTCATCGCATCCGGGCAGCACGACGATGAACTCCTCGCCTCCATACCGGCCCACGCCGTCATACGGACGAACGCTCGCCAGCAGCCGCCGCGATACTTCCTTTAATACGTCGTCCCCCACCAGGTGCCCGTGCGTGTCGTTCACTTCCTTAAAGTGGTCGATGTCGATCATCAGCACGCCCACCGGCTCCCGCTGGCGCCGCGACCGCGATTGTTCGCGCACCAGAATCTCCAGGATCGATCTCCGATTCCACAACCCCGTCAGCGCATCCCGCATCGCCTGCTCGCGCAGTGCTTCCCGTGCCGCCACCAGCTCCGCCTGCAAGTTCAGGATCCGCACCCCGGCGCGCAACCGTACTTTCAGCTCCTGCTGGTCAAACGGCTTCGTCACATAGTCATCCGCTCCCGCTTCCAGCCCTTCGATCAGGTCCGCCCGTTCATTCTTCGAAGTCAACAGCAGGATATATGTATAAGGAGCCTTTGTTTCCTCTGCCCGCCCCCGCACCATGCGTACAATCTCCGGACCGGAGTGGCCGGGCATCATCCAGTCCAGAATCGCTAAACGGGGAGCGTCTTCTTTCTGCAATTCCTCCCACGCACCATTCCCGTCCTTGCACGAAA
>CALFYN010000520.1 GCA_937952345.1 uncultured Acidobacteriota bacterium | reverse complement strand
GCCATGGACGCCCTCAAGCCCGGCGGCGTCGTCATCCTCGGAACCCCGCCCGCCTTCCGCTGGGTCCACTTCAAATACGCCATCGACAAGCGACTCCACACCTTCATGGAAAAACCCGTCACCGTCGACGGCCCCACCACCAAGCGCATGTTCGAACTCGCCGATCTCGCCTCCAGCAAGAACCTCAAGTGCGCCGTCGGACTCATGGTCCGCCACTGTCGCGCCCGCCAGGAACTCCTCAACCGCATCCGCGACGGCCAAATCGGCGAAATCATCGCCATGCGCGGCTACCGCATGGGGCAGGGAGGCGGCACCGCTCCCCCCAGACCCGCCGACATGCCCGAAGTAATGTACCAGCTCAGCAAATTCCACGCCTTCCTGTGGTCGAGCGGTGGAGTCTTCAGCGACTACTACATCCACCAAATCGACGAGTGCAGTTGGATGAAGGGCGCTTGGCCCGTGGAGGCTCATGGCCTCGGCGGACGTCACTACCGCGGCGACTCCATGGACCAGAACTTCGATACTTACTCCGTCCAATTCGTCTACCCCGACGGCACCCGCCTCTACTTCGACGGCCGCAACATGGCCGGCGCGCGCGACGAATTCGCCAGCTACGCCCACGGCTCGAAAGCCTCTGCCGTCATCTCCACCCTGTCCCACACCCCCGGCATCACCCGCATCTACAAAGGCCAGAACATACCCCGCGTCAACAACCGCAAGGAACTCCCTCTCCCGCCCGATCCCAACGTTCTTTGGGCATTCCCCCAACCCGAGAAAACCCCCTACCAATGGGAATGGGACGACCTGCTCGACGCGATTCGCAACGACAAGCCTTATAACGAAGTTCGCCGCGGAGCCGAAGCCAGTCTCGTCACGTCCATGGGACGCATGGCTGCGCACACCGGGCAGATCATCACGTATGACCAGATCCTGAACTGCCCGCACGAGTTTGCTCCCGATGTCGACAAACTGACCCCCGACGGCCCCGCGCCTCTGCAATTGGCTGCCAACGGCAAGTACCCTATGCCGGAACCGGGCATCAAGAAAGACCGCGAATACTAACGGCCGCTGGCCTCACAATAATCCGCGAATCCGGCCCGTGCTAGACTAGCGATTTGACACACGCAACCCTTGCCTAAAGCCGGGTGACCATGGCCCATCCGTGGCCAAGCTCACCCGTAGTGTCCCTTCCCCCCACAGGCAAACAGGCAAGGAGATACCTGAAATGAGTTTCGAAAAAGAAGCCCCGGCGCAATTGCGTCCGGGGCAGCGGTTGGCGCGCGTTTGCGCCAACCTCGGAGATCAGGCGCGTGTGATGATCGAGGGCGCCGATTGCGACGCCGTCATCGCTGGCGCACTGAGTTACGCGGCTGAATCGAGCGCCGACCTTCCCGTCACCGGCGATTGGGTCGCTGTCCGGCAAGTGGAAGCCCACACCGTGCTCATTGAGCACGTGTTCCCGCGCCGCAGTTGGATCTCGCGTCGCGCCGCGGGCCGCCGTGACGTCGAGCAGGTGCTGGCATCAAACGTAGACCTGGCGTTCATCGTCACCGGCCTCGACGGCGATTATAATCTAAGGCGACTGGACCGCTACCTCGCAGTCGCCAGAGAAGGCGGCGTGGAACCGGTGATCGTGCTCAACAAAGCCGACGTCTGCGAAGGTGCCTCTGACATCGCGGAAGAGGTCCGGCGCACCCTGCGCGTGGCAAACGTGCTGCCCATCAGCGCAAGATCCGGACACGGTTGTCACCAGATAGAAGCGATGCTCCAGGCCGGTCTGACGGCAGTCCTCTTGGGTTCCAGTGGCGCAGGCAAATCCACGCTCCTCAACCGCCTCCTTGGCGCGGAACTCAACCGTACCCAACCGGTGCGCGAATCCGACTCCCGTGGCCGCCACACCACAACGCACCGGCAACTCATCGAACTTGCCTCAGGCGCCGCGCTCATCGACACCCCTGGCCTGCGCGAGATTCAGTTGTGGGCCAGCCCGGACAGCATTGCCGCAGTCTTCGACGACATCGAAGCGCTTGCCACAAACTGCCGTTTCCGCGATTGTACGCACAGCAACGAACCCGGTTGCGCCGTCCGCGACACCGTCGACCCGGGACGCCTCCACAGCTTCCACAAACTGCGCCAGGAGTCCCTCCGCCATACCGAAACGCGCACCGAGAAACAGCGCTGGCGCTCCATTCATAAGGCCGCCCGCCAGTTCTACAAACTCCGCGGACACTGACAACCGACCGGTTCCACGCATGAGGCATCGCCCCAACGATGCCTCCCTCCACCCCCTTGTGATACAACAACACAAAGACCACATGGGCTATACCATTAACCGCCGCCAATTCTTCCAATCCTCCGCCCTCCGCGCCGGAGCCGCTGTCACCGCCCTCGGCCTCGATCTCACCCCTGCCATCGCCGCCGCCCGCGAACTCAAAATCTCCCGCACCACGCAAACCAACAGTGTCTGCCCCTACTGCGCCGTCGGCTGCAGCGTCATCATCCACACCCTCGGCGACAAGGCTCGCAACGTCCATCCCACCGTCGTCCACATCGAAGGCGACCCCGACAGCCCCGTTAACCGAGGCACGCTCTGCTCCAAAGGCATCTCCCTCAAGGAATTCGTCGTCAACGACCGCCGCCTCACCCGCCCACTTCACCGCGCCCCCGGCGCAGCCGAGTGGAAGCCTATCTCCTGGGATGAAGCCTACACAAAAATGGCGCGGCTTATCAAAGAAACCCGCGACCGCACCTTCGTCGAAAAAGACGATCAGGGCAGGGAAGTCAATCGCCTCCCTTCCGTCGCCTTGATTGGAGGCTGCACCGACACCAACGAGGTCAACTACCTCCTCAGCAAATTCCGCTTCGGCCTCGGCATCCTCTCCTACGAAAATCAGGCCCGTCTTTGACACGGCCCCACGGTGGCCAGTTTGGCTGCCACATTCGGTAGAGGAGCAATGACCAACGGCTGGACCGACGTCGCTAACACAGACGTGGTCCTTGTCATGGGCGGCAACCCCGCCGAGAATCATCCCGTCGGTTTCCGCTTCGTCATGGAAGCGCGCCGCAAGCGCAAAGCGAAGCTCGTCGTCGTCGACCCCCGCTTCAATCGCACCGCCGCCGTCGCCGACAGCTACACCCCCATGCGCGCCGGCACCGACATCGCCTTCCTCGGCGGCCTCATCCACTACGCCATCGAAAACAAGCTCTTCCACGCGGAATACGTCAAGCTCCACACCAACGCCACCTTCCTCGTCAAGGAAGGCTTCGATTTCGCCGAAGGCTATTTCACCGGCTGGGACGCGAACGCCAAAAAATACGATAAGTCGTCCTGGCAATACGACACCGACGCCCAAGGCTACGCCAAAGTCGATCCCACCCTCGAACATCCGCGCAGCGTCTTCCAACTGATGAAGAAGCACTACGCGCGCTACACGCCCGATGCCGTCGCCAACATCTGCGGCTGCACCGCCGAAGAGTTCAAGAAAGCCGCGGACATCATATGCTCCACCGGCAAGCCCGATCGCGCCGGCACCATCCTCTACGCGCTCGGCTGGACCCAGCACAGCCATTCTGTCCAACTCATCCACACCGCCGCCATGCTCCAACTCATGCTCGGCAACATCGGCATGCCCGGCGGAGGCATCAACGCCCAGCGCGGTCACGCCAACATCCAGGGCTCCACCGATATGGGTACCTGGACCAACCTCCCTGGCTACCTCAAGATCGCCCGCGCCAACTGGCCCACTCTCGCCGACTACCTCAAGGCCACCACGCCGAAACCCCTCCGCCCCAATTCCATGAATTATTGGGGAAATACTCCGAAATTCATGGCCAGCCTGCTCAAAGCCTACTACGGCAAGCACGCCACCAAGGAAAACGGCTTCGGCTATTCCAACCTCCCTAAGGCAGGCGAAACCGAAAACTATGGCTGGGGCCACTTCTTTGACAAGATGCAGCAAGGCGGCATCGAAGGCTTCATCAGCTTCGGCATGAACCCCGTCGCCAACGGCCCGAACACCCCCAAGATGCTCGACGCGCTCTCCAAGCTCAAATGGATGATCGTCGTCGAAAATTTCGAAACCGAAACCGCATCCTTCTGGAACGCCAAAAAACTCGGCGAAAAGTTCTATCCCACTTTCGTGGACTCGGCGCAAATCCAGACCGAAGCCTTCCTCCTGCCCGCAGCCTGCTTCGCCGAAAAAGACGGAGCCTTCGTCAACTCTTCCCGCTGGCTGCAATGGAAGCGCGCCGCACTCCCTCCACCCGGCGATGCGAAGCCCGACCAGGAAATCATGTCCCGCCTCTTCCTCGCCGTCCGCGAGCTCTACGAAAAGGAAGGCGGCAAAGCTCCCAAACCGCTGCTCGAAATGAATTGGGATTACACCAATCCGCTCAGTCCCTCGCTCGAAGAAGTCGCCCGCGAAGTCAACGGCCGCGACCTCGCCACCGGCCGCCAGCTCAACGGCTTCGGCGAACTCAAGGACGACGGATCCACCATCTGCGGCAACTGGATCTATTCCGGTTCCTGGACCGAGGCCGGCAACAACATGGCCCGCCGCGGTCAGGATGATCCCACCGGACTCGGCCTCTACCCCACCTGGAGTTGGAGTTGGCCCGCCAACCGCCGCATCCTGTACAACCGCGCCGCCTCCAACGCACAAGGCCAAGGTTGGGATCCCCTCCGCACGCCCATCCGCTGGGATGGCGAACGCTGGCGCGGCGAAGTCCCCGATTACAAAGCCGATGCCAAACCCACCGACTTCGGTGCATTCATCATGCTCCCCGAAGGCGTCGCCAAGCTATACGCCGCCGACCTCGTCGAAGGTCCGTTCCCCGAACACTACGAGCCCGTCGAATCGCCCGTCGCCAATCCGCTCCACACCAGCGTTTCCTCGAACCCGCTGGCCACGCTCTTCCACGGCCCGCTCGATAAACTCGGCGACGCCAAATCCTATCCCTACGTCGCCATCACCTACCGCCTTACCGAGCACTTCCACTACTGGACCAAGCACGTCGCCTCAGGCAGCGAACTCCAGTCGAACTTCTTCGTGGAACTCCCCGAAGAACTCGCCACGGCCAAAGGCATCAAAGGCGGCGATATCGTCAAAGTCACCTCCGCCCGAGGCATGGTGGAGGGGCCCGCGCTCGTCACCAAACGCATTCGCCCGCTCAAGGTCGCCGGCCAGACCATCTATCAAATCGGACTCCCCATCCACTGGGGCTTCATCGGCCGCGTCCGAGGACCGCTCGTCAATAACCTGACCCCCTCCGCCTTCGATCCCAATTCCGGAACCCCCGAATACAAAGGGTTCCTCGTCAACCTGGAGAAAGCCTGATGCACACTGTTGCCAAATTGATCGACACTTCCCTGTGCATCGGCTGCAAAGCATGCGAAGTCGCATGCCAGCAGTGGAACGACCAGGAATATACGCTCGGCGTCTTCCAGAACACCTACCAGACCATGCCCGATCTGGCCCCCAATTTCTGGAATCTCATCAAATTCAACGAAACCGAAATTAACGGCGCGCAAGCCTGGCTCATGACCAAATACCAGTGCATGCACTGCGCCGACGCCGGCTGCATCAAAGCCTGCCCCGCCCCCGGAGCCATCCATCAACTCCCCAACGGCATCGTCGATTTCAATCGCGACAACTGCATCGGCTGCGGCTACTGCATCACCGGTTGCCCCTTCGATGTCCCGCGTCTCTCCCCCCAAACCAAAAAAGTCTACAAATGTTCGTTGTGCTCTGACCGGGTCGCCGTCGGTCTCGAACCCGCCTGCATCAAAACCTGCCCCACCAACTGCCTCACCTTCGGCTCGCGCAACGACCTCAAGTTCCTCGCTGACAAGCGTGCCGAAGAACTCCGCGCAGACGGATTCACCCAAGCCGGCGTCTACGATGGCCCCGGCGTCGGCGGCACCAATGTCCTCTACGTCCTCAAACACGGCGACAAACCCGAGCAGTACGGCCTCCCCGCGGACCCCACCATTCCCTGGACCGTCTCCCTCTGGAAGGGCCCCCTCAAGTGGCTCGGCAACACCGTCTTCATCGGAGGCATCCTCACCGCACTCTTCCACTTCGTGAAATTCGGACCCAAGGAGGAACACCACCGTGGATAAGCGAGTCGAACGTTTCTCCCCACCCGAGCGCATCACCCACTGGCTCGTCGCCATCTGCTATCTCTACGCCGGCTTCAGCGGCCTCGCCCTCTGGTCCCGCGCCCTTTGGTGGCTAGCCCCTGTCATGGGCGGCGGCGAAAACGTCCGCGCCTGGCACCCCATCGCCGGCGTCATCTTTGCCCTTCTGCTCGCGGTGCAATTCCGCCGCTGGTCCGCGCAAATGAAACTCGACGCCGACGACCGCAAGTGGCTCGCTGCCTCCCCGCGCTACGCAATGCACGACGAGACCGGAGTCCCCGAATCCGGCCGCTTCAATGCCGGCCAAAAAATGCTCTTCTGG
>CALFYN010000519.1 GCA_937952345.1 uncultured Acidobacteriota bacterium | reverse complement strand
GTGGCTGCGCCGAGCGACGTGGCGATGCGGGAGAGCAAGAGACGCTCCGGGTCGGAACTGGTGACGGTGACGATGGCTCCGTTAGGGAAGGAGTTGTTGAACGAATGGATGTAGGAGACCTGCAGATTCCGGCCGAGGGTGATTTCGCGGGCCGTGGACGCGGAGGGGAGTGCGGTGACGGTGATGGAGATAGGGTTGACGTAGACTTGCTCCGGACCTTCGGCGGTGACGGTGGTTCTTCCAAGCGCGACGGCGGTGACGCGCACGGTGGGCGGGGGGCCGGCGGTTGGGTTCCATTCGATGGAATCGGGGGAGACGGTGGCGATGGAGGGATCGGCGGAACGAAGGGAGAAGCGGAACGGGCCGATGCCGGGGCGCATGGTGGAAGAAAACTGGGGTCCGAATTCGCGGATTTGGCCAAGGATAACCGGGCCTTGTTCGTATGTGACCACGAGCGGCGCGAAGGCGATGGCGACTTCCTGGACGGAGCGGCCAGTGGGTTCGAGGCGCAGTGTGGCGCTGCCGGAATCAGCGAGTGCATGCAGAAAGAGGGATGTGGTGTTCGGGGGAAGGCGCAGCGAGGCCGAGGGGGCGGCGGTTGGGGTGGAGGCCAGGAGGAATTTGGAGGGGTTGCTGCTGGTGGCGGTTGTTTCCACGCTGGGGAACAGGTCCAGCCGGTGCACCGTGTCGCGAGTGAGCAACACGGAGGGCGGGAGATTGGTGAACACGAGGGGAACATCGGAGCCGCGGAGACGCAGTGTAAGCCGTGCAGAGGGCGTGAAGCCGGGGGCATCGGCGGTGACGACAGCTTCCGCTCCGGGGGGCAGCGGAGAGTAGCCGACGCTGGCTGAGCGAGACGATGCGCTGAGTGTTACGACGTTGGGGGTGAGAGTGATGGGCGCGCCTTCGCTACGCAGGCGCACTTCGGCGGTGACGCCGGGGCGGAGTGCTTGGGGGAACAGCGGGGTCGCGGTGATTTCATCCAACGGTGCGATGGACACGCTAAGCGATGCGATGCCGCCCGTTGCACTGATGGCCGGGGAGAGTAGGATTCCGGAGGGCGCATGCGTGAGTTGCAATTCCGAATCGGTGAGGCCGGGCGAGCGCAGCCGGATAGTGGTTTCGCCCTGGTCCTTAAGGGACTGCACGAAGACGGTGGCGTTGCCGACTGCGGGCATTTGGATGTTCAAGTCAGGCGTGCCGGCGGCTTGATTGGACGTGGCGAAGAGTACGGCGGCGGGATCGGTGGAGGAGATTGAGATGGCGGCACCGGGCTGTGCGCCTCGGAGGCGCAGTTCCGATTGCAGATCCTTTCCGATGACAATCGCCCGGGAGTCCGGGACGATGCCGGGGCCGGAGGTAACGGTGACCGTGATGGAGGAATAATCGAGGCGGAAGAGGTCTGGAGAGACGGAAAGCGAGAGTTGGGACGTTCCAGGGTTGAGCGCGCTCAGGGCGATGCGCTGTGAAGTGAGGTTGGCGGTGAGGCGATTGAGGGAAACGATGGAGGGATCGGAGTTCGAGAACTTGAGAGTGACGGGAGGAGTGCCGGGTACCTGCCCCAAGTTGACGCCGCCGGATTCGCCTTCCAGGGCAAGCGCGGGGCCTCCGCCGATGCCTTGCTGCAGCGTGAGTTCGGGGGCGTAGACGAAGGCCCCATTGACAAGGGTGCGTCCACCCCAGCGAAGAAAGGCGGGCTCCAGGATGACGGTCTTGGATAGCTCGCCGTCGAAGTTGGGGGAGGTGAGAAAGACGCGGACTTCACCGCTGGAGGCGAGCGCCTGGGCGTAGACTACGGGTGGACGCTGATCGAAGTTGACGGTGAGTTGGCTGCTGCCGCGGACGCCTTGCGAAGTGGAAAGCAGCAAGAGGGACGGATCTTCGCTGCGAACAGTGAGCGTGCCTCGGTAGGCGCTACCAAGGGGCACACCGTTGGCCGTGAACTGTAAGGGGAGAGTCGTTTGCAGGAATTGGCCGAGGCGAAGGGGAGCGGTGGAGAAGAGCTCCGGGCGGGAGACGGTGATGAGGGCGGATTCGGTTTCAATGATGCGCCAGCCGGGGGCGGTTGCGCTAATGCGCGATTGGCCGGGGCCTCGGACCGCGAGTTCGATGGTGTTCAGAAGGGATGCGGAGGGCTGCGCAATGGCAAGGACGTCGGGGTTGGAACTGCTCCACTGGATGGAGGGCGTTGCTCCGTCGCGGATGTTATAGAACGAATCGCCTGTTGGTAGTCCGGTAGCGGGGTCGATGGCGCGCAGGACAAGCGAGGCGGAGGCGGACAAGGACCAGACGGAGACATTGGTGGATCCACTGAGGAATAGGGCCGCGGGGTGGAGCTTGACACGGATGGTTTTCGTGGGGAAGCCTTCGGCGGAGGCGGTGATCTCGACATCTCCGGTGTCGGAGAGCGCTTCGACACGCACCCCGTTTTCGGCGGCGGCGGTAAGTTCGGAGAGCGAGCGGCCGGCGAAGGAGAAGCGGACACGCGATGGATCGGAGGTGCGGAAAGTGACGGGAATAGCGACGACGGCGCGGGCTGGACGCACGGTGAGTTGCAGCACGCCGTCTTTAGGGAGGATGAGTTCGCTGGGGCCGGAAAGATAATCCGTGCCGATGTCGGCGTAGAAGCCATCGGATTTGGAGGCGTAGTCCTGCTGGGCGGCGCGGCGAAGGGGGAGGTTGGAGGAAGTGGTGTATCCGCCGGCGCGCGTACTGCCGGAAGGGAGGATGGCCACCGCATCGATACGGTCGTCGCCGGAACCGCCAAAGTAGGTAAGTTGACGGAGTGTGCCTGTGCCATCGAGGAGGGCGAATAAACCATCTTCCTCGCCTCCTGTTTTGGGCTGGAGCGCGTCTGCGACCGGGAGGTCGGGGCTGTTGGTCCAGCCTCCGACGGCGAGATCGCCATTCACGTTGAGGGAAGCACTGGAGGCTCCGTCGGCGGCGGAGCCACCAAGGTAAGTGAGCCAGGAGAAGGAAGCGGATTCGGAGAGCCAGAGGCCGGCGAAGGCATCGCTCTCACCGCCGAAGGTGGATTGCGCGGCGTTGCGGACGGGGAGATCGGGCGAGGTGGTGGTGCCGGCGATGCCGTATCGGGGAGGGATGGGAAGGAATTGGCTGAACGGATTGAAGGGCCGGGAAAGAGCGCGGACGCTGTCTTCGCCGCTGCCGCCAATGAGGTGGGTCGTAATGACTTGGAAGTCCACCCCGGTGAGGGTGGGGGAAGGCCGGCTGACCTGGGTGAGGAAGCCATCGGAGGGGCCGCTCAGGGTTTGTGCCGCCATGGGGAAATCGGAAGAGCGCGTTTCGCCGGCAATGAAGATGGATGACGTGAGGAGGTCCTGTTGGATCGCATAGGCGGCGTCGTCGCCGGAGCCGCCAAGATAGCTCAGGAGGGGAGCTAGTCCGCGCCTGTAGATCCCGAAGAAGGCGTCGGTGCCTCCGCCGAGGGAGCGCTGGCCTCCGGGGGCCGTGTCGAGGTCGGGGCTGTCGGTGGAGCCGGCGATCAGGGTTTGGGAAGAAAAGGGTTGAATCGCGTGGATGCGGTCACGACCGGAGCCGCCCACGTAGCGGAAGGATGCAACAGCGAGGGAGGGGAAGGGAGATCCGAATGCGTTCAATTCGAGAACGAAGCCATCACTGTCTCCGCCGTTGTAGGCGTTCGCATTGTTGGAAATGAAGTCGCGGGAGTTGGTGGTGCCTGCGAGATAGGCAGCGGGGTTGGTGGTAGTTGTCGCCACGACGCCGGCGAGTTCGTCGTCGCCGCTTCCACCGAAGATGATGGTGGCGTCGAACTGTCCTCTGAAGAACTGGCCGAAGCCGGTGAAGAAGATGTCGCGGCTACGACGGCGCGCGCCGGGAGTGGCCGGGAAACCGGCGGAGCGCGTGTTGCCGGCGACGTAGGATTCGCTGACGGCGGTGATTTCGTCGTCGTTCTCCCCGCCCCAGTAGGTGGAGGCTTCGAGCACAGGATCGACGATCAGCGGGCGTGTCTTTTCGTATTTGCCGAGTTGGAGACGGAATTCGCCGTTTGCCGCGGCGAAGAATCGGCCAGCGATTTTGCGGCGGTTCCCTTGTGCGTCCTGCTGATAGATTTCCGGGGCGTGCTGACGGATGAT
>CALFYN010000518.1 GCA_937952345.1 uncultured Acidobacteriota bacterium | reverse complement strand
CGGTCACCGCCACATTGCTCGCCTGCGGCGTGTCAATCCCCTTTGCCAACACACGCTTGCGAACCTCACCCATCCCCGCGATCCCGGCGCAGGGATCCTCCAGATAGCCACCGTTAGAGAGTTCTTCCACCAATGACTCGCCAACCAGCACCGACGTGTCGACGCTCCAGGCGCAATTGGGATCGATGCGTAGCGGAACATTCGGCCCGAAGGCCCGCCGCAGTGCGCGAATCGTCTCAATCTCCACTTCCGGATCGAGCACGCCACCCTTCAGCTTGATTTCTTTAAACCCGTACTTCTCGATCATCTGGCGCGCCTGTTGCACCATCGCCTCGGGCGTCAGCCCCTCGCCGTATTCGTCCTCGCGCTCATCGTCGCCCAAGCCGCCACCGCCGGCGTGCTTATAGAACAAGTAGGCAGAGAATGGTACGGCATCGCGGGCGCGGCCGCCCAGAAGATCACAAGCCGGTTTATTGAGCGCTTTACCGATAGCATCCAGACAGGCAATCTCGATCGCGGCAAACGTGCGCGTGTGCCGGTCCATCGGATTCTCGCCGGGGACATGCCACGTTTGGGACCGATCACCGGAAGCCTCCGCCGCCGCACGAGCCTCAAAGTCCATGTGCAGCCGCGTCAACTGAAAGACATCCATCCCGATCAGCCGCTGTTCGGCCTCGCGCAGCAATCCCATCGGCCCGTCACCACCGTAAGTCTCGCTGCAACCCTTGATCCCTTCATCAGTCTCAATTTCGACAATGGTACGGATGGCGTAGTGGGCGTGAAGCCCGTAGGAACTGCGCAGCGGCGGATCGGCAATCGCGACCGGATGGAGTTTCAAAGCAGTGATCTTCATGGCACACCTCTACTTCGGCGCCTGCTATATCAGTGACGCCTGGTGGACAATCTGGATGGAAACGTTGAGCGGGAGCCCTACTTGCGCATGCCGCGGCGGCGGTTCTTCACGCGGCTCTGGCGGAGCTTGCGTTCTTTGCGCTTCGGCTTGCTGATGATGAAGGTACCGCTGCCGATATACTCCGTCTTGTACAACTTTTCGTCTGCCAAGGGAATGCTCTCCTAACTGATTTCGTGGAATTCGCGCCGGGGCGCAAATGCGGCCCGGAACCAACCGACTATTGTACCCTGAAAGAGAGTCCGCTCGAAGCGGGCACCTCACTGGGAGCAGAACAGGGGCTTTCATGCCATCGTGGCGCGAGTCTTTCCGCGCTTTGAACCATCGGGATTTCCGGCTGTACACCGCCGGGCAAGTGGTATCCTTGACCGGATCGTGGATGCAGAGTGTGGCCCAAAGTTGGCTCATTTACCGCCTCACCCATTCCGAGATGATGATGGGCACGGTGGTGTTCGCCACTCACATTCCCGTGCTGTTGTTCGGCCCGCTGGGCGGTCTGGCCGCCGACCGCTTCCCCCGCCACCGTGTCGTCCTGGTCACGCAATCCGTCGCCTTGTTGCAGGCCGTTCTAATGGCCGTACTCAACTTCACCGGCCTCATCACCCCGAACATGGTGCTTGTGCTGGCTGCCATTCTCGGCATTGCCAACGCCTTCGATATCCCCGCCCGGCAGACCCTGTTCATCCGGATGGTAGGCAAACAGGATCTCATCAGCGCCATATCTCTCAACTCAGCCATCTTCAATGCATCCCGTGTCGTGGGCCCGTCGCTGGCCGGCATCATCGTCGCCGCCTTCGGGGAGACGGTGTGCTTTGCCATCAATGCTGCCAGTTTCATCGCCATGATCGTCTGCGTCGCCGCGATGCGCCTGCCGCAGGTCACTGCCGCGCCCTTGGATCAGCCCGGCCGTTTCCGCGAGGGATTCCGGTACGCCTGGCAGCACCGGGAACTGCGTATCCTGTTGGGAGTGTGCGGACTCACCGGATTATGTTATTCGCCGATCCTCGCATTGGCCCCGTTTTTTGCCGACGGCATTTACCAAAAGGGGTCCGCCGGACTCGGCTTTCTTATCGGCGTGATGGGTGTCGGCGCGGTCATCGGAGTAGTGCAACTCGCACGCCACACCGGCATCGCCGGGCTGCCCGGCGTTTCCCTGCAATCGGGACTGATTCTCGGCTTCAGCCTGCTCGGCTTCGGCCTGTCACCCTGGTTTGGCGCGTCCATAGCCTTGATGATGGCCATCGGATTCAGCGTGATGCGCCAGAACTCCTGCAGTAATTCGCTCATCCAATACACTGTGCCCGATCATTACCGTGGGCGAATGATGGCCTTGTTTTCCATGGTGGTCACTGGACTGCTGCCCATCGGCAGCCTCGCCTCGGGCGTGATCGCCGAGGCCTACGGAGCACGCTTCGTCGTCCTGGTGGCCGGCGCTGTCTGCCTCTCCGGCGCGATTGGCTTGCGGTACGCTATGCCCGGCTTCACGCAATGGGTCAAGCAACACGAGGAGGAGGAAGCTTGCGCCGCCTAACCGCTTTCGCACTTTCACTAGCCCTGTACGCCGGCCTGGCCCCGGCACAGGAACAACCCGTCCGCTCTCCGCTCTTCGACGAGATCTCAGAGATCCTGGCCCAACTGTCCGAACTCACAGGCTGGAAAGCGCCGAAACAAGTCGATTCCGACACCATCACCAAAGAAGGCCTCAAGGGCTTCCTCGAAGAGCGCATGCAGGAAATCGTAAAACCCGAAGAGATCCGGGCCGAAGAGATCGCTCTCAAAAAACTTGGCCTCGTCCCCGACACCTTCGACCTCAAGAAAATGACCGTTGATCTGCTCACCGAACAGGCGGCGGCTTTCTACGACTACCAGAAAAAGAAGCTCTTCATCCTCGACACCAACGCGTCCATCACTCAAAAGCCGGTTCTGGTGCATGAACTGGCACATGCTTTGGCCGACGTACACGTGAATCTGGAAAAATACATCCTCAAAGGCAAGAGCGACGACGCTGCCCTGGCCCGCCAGGCCGTCATGGAAGGTCAGGCTACATGGCTCATGTCCGAGCATCTCATGGCCCGCATGGGCACATCCCTGCGCAAAGCGCCGGAAATGGCCGAAGCCATGAATCGCATGACCGGGGCGTCCGGGGGCATGTTCCCGGTCTTTGATTCCTCGCCCCTCTACCTGCGCGAGTCTCTCATGTTCCCCTACACCAAGGGCTTTCTGTTCCAGCAGGCTGTCATTGTCAAGATGGACAAAGCAGGATTCATGGAGGTCTTCAAGAACCCGCCGCAAAGCACCCAACAGATCATCCACCCGGAAAAGTATTTCGCCAAGGTCCAGCCGCTCAAAGTGCCGTTGCCCAAGACCAGCCTCAAGGGCTATGAAGACCTTGTCGAAGGAACCCTCGGCGAATTCGACCACGATATACTCTTCCGCCAATATGGCAGTGAAGCGGATGCCAAGTGGGCCGAAAAATGGCGCGGCGGACAGTTCCGTATCTACGAACATAAAAAGGACAAAACCACCGTCCTGCTCTACGCCTCGGAGTGGGAGAACGCCGAAGCTGCCCAAGAGGCATTCCGCCTCTACCGTCAGGTACTCAAGGGCAAGTGGAAAACCATGACCGTCGCAACGGAGACACCGAACGAAATCATCGGCAACGGCGACGACGGTCCGTTTCGCCTCAAGCTGGATGGCACACGCGTTTCCAGCGTGGAAGGAAAATCGTGAACACATTCACTATCCGCACCGTCTTCCTCGATCCGCCCCGCGTGGAGGCGGCAGGCTATGACACCATCCCCACCAACGAGCAGGGGAAAGTGGTCTGCGGCCTCTTCCTCGACTTTCTGTCCGAGAATCCCCCCGAATTTCGCAAACCGCTTCCGTTCCTAAAAAAGGGCACTACCGAACTGCAGTGGGCCGCCGCCGATGGAGGCGTAGCGTTTGCCGCTTTCTTCGAAGAGAATCAGCCCGTCTCCATGGGCGTGCTGATCTCCGGCCTCGTTCCGGAAGCCGACGAGCAGATGATCGCTTCCATTCAGGAAGCCATCTTCGGCGAGGAGCCAACCGACATGTTGGACGCCCCGGAGCGTCCGCTGTTCCTCAACGTGATCTTTCCCGGATCCCCCGAACTGCATCCGCAAACCCAACTGCTCTCCGCCGCCCTCGCCAGCGTCTATTTCCGCGTCATCGGCGAGATGCTCGGGCAAGCCACACCAGCACCAGACCAGCAGCAACCGTAACAGCGAATCCCACCCGCAGACCGAACGAGCGGAAGCGAAATTCCACCATGTGCTCACCTGCGGGCACCGGTGCCGATTGAAATGCGATATCCGCTCGCGATACCGGCACAGGCTGCCCATCGACAAATGCATCCCATCCGGGAAAGTGCTGTTCGATCAGCCGGAATGTACCGCCGTTCGAGGAGGATACCCGAAAATGCCGCGACTCCGGTGTCCAACCCGTCACCTCCACATCCCCTTCAAACCGGAACGCAGGCCGCGCACCCAGATACTCCACAATTCGGTAGTAGCTGGTGGCGGGCTGCAACAACCGGTAGTGCGGACTCGCCAACATGCGCGGCAAATTCACCGAACCGGGGTCGGCAATGATATAGCGCACGGCGAACGCATCCAGCATGGCGCGATCAAACGGATCGACACGAAACAAACGGTTCGTTTCAAACGGCACGAATTTCTCCACCGCCTCGCGGTACGCCACCGAAAGGAACGGATCGAAACCCTGGGGAGTGAGCAATCCATAGTGGCGCACATCGGTCCCATGCGGCCCATCGTCCATCGCCACGCGATAGTGCCGGTTGCGGAGCAGAACCGCAAACACTGCCGGATCCACCCCGGTAAAATCCTTCCCGCCAGTGCGCAAATCATCGGCGAAATCTCTGTCAATGTTGCCCGGCATCGCGTTGAAACGCCGACTGGTGCCGTAGGTCTTATATTCCACCCACACCACCAGAAGCAGCATGGGAACGACGAAACGATGTCTCCGCGCCGCGGCCAGCATTGCGACAATACCGATGGCCACCACCACTTCGGCCAGCGTCCACCAACCTGAAGCGAAACCCACGCCATCGCGGCGCCAAATCCACCATTGCCGCACACACCAAACCGCTGCCGCACCCATCGCCAACCGCGCCATCCAAGCCGGCGCCCGGTCCGGCATGCGCCGCCATAACGTCTCCCATCCCGCGGCTGCCAAAAGAGCCCCCGCCACGGAAAGTGCCGCCAGAAAATTCCATTCCCGCATGAGTTCCGGAACGAGCGGCAAGCGGTCCGCCACGGACTCGATCCACCCCCCTGGATTCTCCATCAGCAGCAGACTGCACACGGCAATTGCCAAACCAGGTAGCGCGGCACGCCACTCGCGCCAAACCACCAGCGCCAGCAATCCCAACAAGCCCGCCGCTCCCAGGTACAGGTAGGTCTCATGCTCCAGCCCAAACTTACCGGTGGCGTGCGACTGATCGTAGTAATTCGGGAGAAAGTATTCCGTGAAGAAGAAAGCCCCTCCCGGCATTCCGCTGCCGTAGATTTTTTCCTTCATCTTGAGCGTGGATGCTTCGAGCGCTGGACCAAGGGAAACCGCCGCCAGCAGAACCGAGAACACAACCCCCAGCAACGACTCCCGCCATGCCCCCGTGCATAGTCCGTACACCAGCACCACCATTGCCAACACCAGCCACACCGGTGGATATCCGGCCAACAAGCATAATGACGCACCCACTGCAATCTTCCACCAGCGCCGTTCTTCTACTCCCCACAGCGCCAGGGGAAACCAGGCAAACGCACAAATCGCGCCCATGTGCTGCGCTTCCGCTAATGCATACCCTCCGAATGCAAACACTCCGGCCCCCAGGATCGCCGCAATGTCATTGCCGAAGCGCGTCCGGAGCCACAGCCAGGCCATCAGAAACGCGATCCAGAAATGCAGGATCAGCAGGCCTTCCATGGTCGTGAACCGCACACCAGGACGCTGCAGATTCGCCAGGAACACCAGCCAATTGGGGGGATACAGCACTGGATTCTGCGGGTTCCCCACAAAGCTCATCCCGCAATAGATGCTCCAGTCCCATTCCGGAATCCGCCCCTCCCGCAACGCCTGGTGCGCGTAGGTGAACAACGGATAGTGATACCCCTCAATATCGGAAAAGAAGTGGACTTTCTTCTTCGGCGGCAAATACTCGAAAAAGAACAACCACGTGGCCAGCAGGGAAAGCAACGCAACGCGCAGCCGCACCGGTCATTCGCCTTCCGCCGCATCGGATCGCGGCGCTTCGATGAGCGGAGGCAGGTCTAACATCGGATCCGGCGCCAGCCGCGCATAGTATCGGGGGAATTGCGCCAGGCTCAATCCAAACATGGAATGCGCCACCCACACCGATGCCGGCGCAATGTACATCTCCAACGCCGGTGCCACGCGCACCCAGAACATGTGATAGGTCAGCACCGACAGCAACATGCCGAAGATCAGGCCAGTGAGCGAAACTCGCGCCAGTGCCCTCGGCAGCGGCAGCACCCATCCGCAGAAAATGCCCAGCAAACCGCAGGTGAACAGGTGTGCGGCTATCCCCACTACACTCGCCATCGAGAAGCGATACTCCCAGTTAGCAGCCGCACGGGTGGCATATGCCAGCAGGTTGACCAGCGTCCACGGTCCTTGCAGATTCCACGCCGAGAGGATGATCAGCCATACCAGGGTTCCTAGTCCGCCGAGAATCCCCACCTGCAAACCCGCCAAAAGCCGCGGCGCCAAGTGGCGGCGCGATTCCATGAAAACAGCCTATACTAACACAGGTAGCACACATCAAACCCATGCAGCGCCGCGTCGTCATTACGGGCATAGGAGCCGTCAGCCCAAACGGAATCGGTCGAGAAGCCTTCTGGCAGGCAACCCAAAGCGGAA
>CALFYN010000517.1 GCA_937952345.1 uncultured Acidobacteriota bacterium | reverse complement strand
CCGCAACTGGCGGACCGGATACGGTAGGGGGGCAGGAGTCAGAATTTTAATTCGTCTTATTTTCGTGTATTTATAGGTTTTCTCACCCAACCAAACCAAACCTGGAGCCGGGGTTCGAAAGGACACCGGCTCATTTTTTTTGGAACTTGACTGGTTGCCTGTTGCGGCCGTAAGCTAAGAATTCTTGGTATGGGACGCAAGGGGCAAAAGAACGATTCGTTGCCGGGTTCGCTGGACATGTTGATTCTGCGGACGCTGTCGCGGCGCAATCTGCATGGATACGGCATCGTGCAGTTCATTCAACAATCGTCGGACAATGAACTGCTTGTCGAGGAGGGATCGCTGTATCCGGCGTTGCAGCGGCTGGAGTTGAATGACTGGATCGACGGGGTGTGGGGGGTGACGCCGAACAACCGGCGGGCGAAGATTTACAAGATCACGGCGGCCGGGCGCAAACAACTGGCGGTGGAGACGCGGAAATACGCGAAGCTGACGCTGGCGATCGCGCGTGTGATGGGAGCGGAGTGACGGAGATGTTGCCGCGGCGGCTTCGGTATTGGATAGAGAGCGGCCGGCGCAGCGCGGAGTTGCGCGAGGAAATGGAACTCCACGTTGCGGAGCGAGCGGCGGAGTTGCAGGCAGACGGCATGACGGCGGAGAACGCGCGGGCTGAAGCGCGGCGGCGGTTTGGCAATCTTGGGCTGAAGCAGGAAGAGTCTCGGGAGATCTGGATGACGCGGTTTTGGGCGGAACTTGGCCAGGATATCCGGTATGGCTGGAGGACGATGGCTGCCAACAAAGTGTTCAGTGCGCTGGCGGTGTTGTCGCTGGCGCTGGGCATCGGGGCGAACACGACGATCTACAGCTTCATGGAGTCGATTCTGTTGCGGTCGCTTCCGGTGGCGGATCCCGAGTCGCTGGTGGTGTTGAATTGGCGTAGCCGGCCGCCGCAGAACGCCGATAAAGAATGGGTCCACGTGGTGCACGGGATACAAGGCAGGTTCTGGCCGGGGGACCGGGGCACGCTGGTGAGTGGGATATTTCCTTACGCCGCGTTCGAGACGCTGGGCGAGGAGAATCCGGTTTTTTCGACGATTTTCGGATATTTCAACGGACTGAACCGCACGCTGGCGATCGGCGGGCAGGCCATGAGCGTGAACACGGAGTACGTGACCGGCGAGTATTTTCGAGGCCTGGGAGTGGCGCCGGCCGCGGGGCGACTGATCGACATCGCGGACGACCGTCCCGGCGCAGCACCGGTGGCCGTCATCAGCTTTGCGACGAGCCAGAATCGCTTTGGGGGGCCGTCCCAAGCGATTGGGCAGGCGGTTCTGGTGGATAACGTACCCTTCACTGTGATCGGCGTTGCGCCGCCGGAATTTTTCGGAGTGGACCCGGCGGAGGCGCCGGACCTCTACCTTCCCTTGCACACGAATCTGCTGATGGACGGGGCGAGCGCGGCGCGTGGGTATAACGACGCGAACTATTACTGGCTGGAAGTGATGGGGCGGCTGCGTCCGGGTGTGAGCATGGCTCAGGCGCAGGCAGTGCTGGGTCCGCGATTTCGCCAATGGGTTGCCACGACGGCGGCGACGGACGGTGAGCGGGCGAATCTGCCGGAGTTGGTTTTGAACGAGGGCGGGGCCGGTCTGGGCAGCCTGCGGCGGCAGTATTCCAAGCCGCTGTACGTGCTGCTGGCGATGGTGGGATTGATTCTGGCGATTGCGTGCGCGAACATCGCGAATTTGTTGCTGGCGAGGGCCGCGGCGCGACGGCGCGAAATGGCGGTGCGGCTGAGTTTGGGAGCGGGGCGGTTCCGCATCGTGCGGCAACTGCTTACGGAGAGCGTGATGCTGGCGTCGCTGGGCGGCGCCTTCGGGGTGTTGTTTGCGATGTGGGGCGTGCGCGCGCTGACGTTTTTGTTTGCCAGGGGGCAAGAGAACTTTACGCTGCACGCGGAATTGAACTGGAAAGTGCTGGGCGTGACGGCGGCGCTCGCGGTGGTGTGTGGCTTATTGTTCGGCCTGGCTCCGGCGCTGCAGGCGACTCGTCCGGATGTGATGCCGGCGCTCAAGAATCGACGCGGGGGCGGGCCGCGCCGCCGGGCGCAGCACGTGCTGGTGGTCGCGCAAATCGCGGGTTCGTTTCTGATCCTGGTGGCGGCGGGACTGTTTGTGCGGACGCTGGACAAGCTGCACTCGGTACAACTGGGATACGCCCGGGAGAACATACTTCTGTTCTCATTGAATGCGCGGCAAGCGGGGCATGGCGACCCGGAGATCACCACATTTTACGAGAACTTGCGCAAGCGCTTCGAATCGATTCCGGGAGTGAGCAGCGCGACGCTGTCACGCTCCTCGATCCTCAGCGCGGGCTTTGCCGGGCAGGCCATCCGGGGGACGATGAAGATCGGCACGGTCACCATCGATGGGGCGCGTGTGATGGCTGCGGGGCCGCGTTTCTTCACAACGATGCAGATTCCGATTCTGGCCGGGCGTGAGATCGACGAACGCGACCAGGCGGGATCAAGTGCTGTTGCGGTGATCAGTGAGCGGGTGGCGCGGACGTATTTCGGGAACGAGAATCCGGTGGGGAGGCGCATCACGCTGCCGGAGGAGAATCGTGAACTCGAAATCGCGGGAGTGTCGGCGAATCTGCGGAACGGCGGACTGAAGAGCGAGGAAGCGAGTGCGATGACTGTGTTCGTCGCGGTGAGCCAGATTTCTGCGGAGCGGGTGACGTATGCGCTGCGGACTGCGGGTGATCCGCTGCGCCACGCCGGGAGTGTGCAGCAGATCGTGCGGGAGGCGGATTCGCGCATAGCGGTGACGAATGTGATGACGCAAGCCGCGGAGATCGACCGGACGATCAACCGGGAAATCACGTTCGCGAAGCTGTGCACGGGTTTCGCGGTGTTGGCTCTGCTGATGGCGTGCGTGGGGCTGTACGGGACGACGTCCTACAATGTGGCGCGGCAGTTTGGCGAGATTGGCATCCGCATGGCTCTGGGCGCGGAACGCGGGGCGGTGGTGTGGATGGTGCTGCGGCGTGTTCTGGTGCTGGCTGGGGTGGGACTGGCGATCAGCGTGCCTGTGGCGTTGATTGCGTCGCGGCTGGTGCGATCGTTTCTGTTTGGCATCGAGCCGAATGATCCGGGGATCCTGGCGCTGGCGGGCGCGGTGCTGCTGGGGGCGATAATTCTCGCTGGGTATGGGCCGGCAAGGCGGGCGTCGCGGATTGATCCGCTGGCGGCTCTGCGGCAGGAGTGAGCAGGCGCCGGAGCCGACGGGTTGCACTTGACACTCTAGTAAAGAGTGTGTGAAGATCACTTGCATGTCAAGTGAAGAGCGGCGCATTGAGTTGCTGCAAGGAAGCCTGGATCTGATCGTGCTGCGGACGCTGGCAACAATGGGGCCACTGCATGCATATGCCATCGCGACGCGGCTGGAGCAGATCTCCGATTACCCGCTCGACCTCAATCAAGGGACGCTCTATCCGGCGCTGGTGCGGCTTGAGCATAGGGGTTGGATTAAGGGTTCATGGCGGAAGACGGAAAACAATCGCGAAGCCAAGTTCTATGCGCTTACGAAGGCGGGCGAACGCGCACTGAAGGAGAAGGCCGAGAGCTGGCGGCGCCTTGCCGGCCTGGTGAACAAGCTGTTACTGGAATCCTAATCCATGTCAACGATTCGTCATTTTCTGCAGCGGCTGTGGGGGATCTTTCGCGGAGGCCGCGCCGAGTCTGATCTGGAGCGAGAAATCCAGGCGCATCTCCAGTTTCTCGAAGAGAAATTTGCCGCGGAGGGGATGAGCGGGCAAGAGGCGCGGCTGGCGGCGAAGCGCGCGTTTGGCAACATCGAGCACACCAAGGAGTTGCATCGCGATGCGCGATCGTTCCGATGGCTCAGCGGCTGGCAGATGGAACTGAGACTCGGGATGCGAATGCTGATTCGGTATCCGGGCCTCACGGTGGCGGGGGGACTGGCGATGGCGCTGGCGATCCTGATCGGGGCGGGGGTCTTCGAGGTGGTCAAGAGGGCGACCGACCCGGTTCTCCCGTTGCCGGAGGGAGATCGTATTGTTGGGCTGACCTATTGGGACCGGGTGAAGAACAACCGGGAATCGGCGAGTTCCGCTGACTTTCGGATGTGGCGAGAGGAACTCACCACAATTCAAGACATTGGCGCTTTTCGCATGGTGGAACGAAACTTCGCCGTGGAAGGAGGCGTTAGCGAGCCCGTGATGGTGGCCCAGATCAGCGCGGCAGCGTTCCGGATGGCGCGGGTTCCTCCACTGCTGGGGCGAACACTGGTGGACGCGGATGAGAATCCGGGTTCGGCCGCGGTGGTGGTTCTGGGGCACCGGCTCTGGCAATCCCGATTTGGCGGTGACCGGGCGGTGGTGGGCCGCACGGTGCGGTTGGGCGGGATCCAGACAACAGTCGCCGGTGTGATGCCGGAAGGCTTCGCGTTTCCTGTCGATGAGAATCTCTGGACGCCGCTCCGTTCGGCAGAGTTGGTTCGGGCGCCGGGCCGTGACTCCCTGAAGGTGTTTGGCCGCCTTGCGCCGGGTACTACACTACGTGAAGCGCAGGCGGAGGCGGCGCTGGTCACCGCGCGGGCAACGGCGAGCGTTCCGGACCGCGGCGCGCAATGGACGCCGCAGGTGCTGCCCTACGCTAACTCGATCCTCTGGCTCCCCCCCGACACGTTCGTGCAAACCGGCATCCAGGCGATCAACGCCTTCGCGGTGCTGTTATTGGTTGTCATCTGCGGCAACGTGGCTCTTCTAATGCTGACTCGCACGGCGACGCGGGAGAAAGAGATCCTTGTGAGGACCGCGCTGGGCGCCACGCGCGGCCGGATACTGAGCCAGTTCCTTCTGGAAGCATTGTTGTTAGCGGCGCTGGCATTGGGCCTTGGGCTGACGGCGACGAATGTGATGTTGAAGGCGACCGCGGAAATGCTGGGCGCGGGGACGGAGCGCTGGCCCTTCTGGCTGGATGCGGGGCTTTCGCGCGCGACGGTGGCGTACGCGGGAGTGCTCACCATCCTGGCCGCGATCATCGTGGGCGTGGTTCCGGGGTTGAAGGTCATGGGGCGAGGGATGGCGGATCGTCTGCGGCAGTCGAGCGCCGGAGGCGGGGGCCTACGGATGGGCAAGATCTGGACCGGTCTGATTGTCACACAGATCGCAGCGACAGTTCTCTTCGCGGCGATAGCGTACGTCGTGCATCGCCAGGCAGTGTATCTTGCTTCCGTGGAGCCTGTCTTTCCCGCCGCGCAGTACCTTTCGGTGCGGCTCGCAATGGAATCGGAAGCGGCGGTGGAGGATGCGTCCAACACCATTGCGGCGGAGGACCGGCAGAGCTTTGCGGGGGCAGTCCGCGAATTGGAACGGCGGCTCGCCAGCGAAGCGGCGGTTGCAGGGGTCACCGTGGCGGAACAACTGCCGCTGATGGCGACGACGTCGCAACGCGCGATCGAGGTGGATGGCGCGATCTCCGCTGAGCAATCGAGCCGTCCGAGAGTGGGCACCTCCGCTGTTGGGCCGAACCTATTTGCAGTCTTCCAAATGCCTATCCTCGCCGGGCGCACCTTCGATTCGCGCGACATGAACGAGAACGCGAATACAGTCGTGGTCAACGATCTGTTCGTGGATCGAATCCTTGGCGGCCGAAATGCGATCGGGCAAAGGATCCGGTTCGCATCGGTTGGCGCAGGGGACGATGGGCGGTCAGCGGGGGAACCGGGACCGTGGATGGAGATCATCGGCGTTGTGCGCGACCTGGCGCCGGACAATGGCGCCCCGTTGAATCTGGATAATCCGGCGAGGCCGCGCTTGTATCATTGTCTAGACTTGAACCAAGGGAGCAATGCTCTCTATCTTGCCGTGCACGCGAAGACCGATCCGCAGTCGCTGGGATCTATGCTGCGGCGCATTGCGGGAGAGGTGAGCCCCAAACTCCAGTTGCACGACATACTGCCGCTCGCCCATGCGGTGGGCGTCGATACCCGTTTCTGGCGCGCGTTCGCCAACGTTTTTCTGTTGGGAAGCGCTATCGTGCTGTGCCTCTCGCTGGCGGGAATCTACTCGGTGACGTCGTACGCGGTTTCGCGGCGCACCCGGGAAATTGGGGTGCGTGTGGCACTGGGCGCGCCCGCGTTACGAGTGATCGCGGATATCTTCCGCGGACCGCTGCTGCAGGCGGCCATGGGCGTCACGGGCGGATGCGGCCTGTTGGCAGTGGTGGCGTTCGCAAGAAGCGAATCGGGCGTGGACATGGTGAGACAGGCCGCGGTGCTGCTCGGGTATGGAATCGCAGTGATGGGTGTATGCGGGCTCGCATGCCTTGGACCGGCTCTGCGGGCGCTTCGGGTGGACCCGGTTGAGGCGCTGCGCGAGGAGGCATAGGCAGGAAGGATGTGTGACCCGGGGCGAGAAGGGCAAGGAGTCCGGAGTCAGGAGCGGCTGGGGGGTGGAGCGAAGATGATCATGACGGTGAGGCGGGCGGGGCCGGGGTTGCGCATGGAGTGGAGGACTCCGGCGGGGGCGAGGATGGTGTCTCCGGATTGTACGGTGGCGGTCTGTTCGCCGACGGTGGCTTCGCCCGTGCCTTCGAGGACGATGTAGAGTTTGTCCTGATCGGGGTGGACGTGAGCGTGATGGTGCTGGCCGGGTTCGAAGCAGTTGAGTCCGGCGTAGAGGTGGGCTCCGGCGGCAAGCGTGACTTTGCCCATTTTTTCGGGATTAAATTGGGCTTTTTGGGCGGGGTTTTGAATAATCATTGGGATTCTTCCTGTTGGGAGTGCAGCAGGGCGTAGCAGT
>CALFYN010000516.1 GCA_937952345.1 uncultured Acidobacteriota bacterium | reverse complement strand
TATCGTCGGGGCTGAAGACGGATTCTTCTACTTCTTCGACCGCAACTATATCGAAGCGTCGCGACGCTGATACGGCCCGGGGCGGGTGTTACACTCTTTATTTAAATCCGCACCGGAAGAGGCCGCCATGTATCTTGGAGCAGTCACCTATAACGTGATCAAGGATTGGGATCTCGAAACCATCCTCACGAAATTGCCCGCGCTGGGTTTTGAAGCTGTGGAGTTGCGTACCACGCACAAGCATGGCGTGGAGTACACCCTCACCAAGGAAGAGCGGGAAAAGGTGCGGACCCGATTCGCACAGACCAAGCTCCGGCTGCTGAGCTACGGGAGCGTTTGCGAATTTCATTCCACCGACGCGGCAGTGCGCCGCAAGCACATCGACGACTGCAAGAAATGGATCGACCTGGCGCACGACACCGGCGCATGGGGGGTGAAGGTGCGTCCCAACGGGATCGCCAAGGAACTCGGGCCTGAGAAAACCATCGCCATGATCGGCGAATGTTTGCGCGAGTGCGGCGACTATGGCGCTCGCATGGGGGTGGAGATCTGGATGGAAGTGCACGGCCGCGAAACGCAGGTTCCAACGGTGAGCGCGGCCATCATGCGTGCGACCCGGCACGACCATGTGGGCTTGTGCTGGAATTCCAATCCCACCGACCTTGTAAACGGCAGTGTGAAAGACAGCTTCAAACTGCTGCGCCCATGGATCAAGAGTGTGCATATCAACGAACTCGCCGGGCCGTATCCCTACCGCGAGTTATTTGCTTTGCTGCGTGCTTCGAAGTATGACCGCTACACCCTGTGCGAGGCGCAGGAAAGCAAAGAGCCCGAGCGATTCCTGCGCTGGTACCGCGCCTTATGGGTGGAGCTCAACCGCGCATGAGGGCACTGCTCTCGCTCCTGCTATGGGTCGCCGCGGCGGCTGCTGCGATCCCTACGCCGGAGAGCCATTTCGGCCACTCCATGGGCGAGGATCGGAAACTCCTCGATTGGGCCAAGGTCGTATCGTATTTCCAAACGCTGGCGAAGGAAGATCCGCGCGTGCGCTTTGCTGAAATCGGAAAGACCGTGCAGGGCCGACCGATGATCGCCGCCATCATTTCGAATGAAGCGACGATGCGCGATCTCAGCGCGTACCAGCGCATCCAGAAGCAATTGGCAGATCCGCGCCAGACGAACGCTTCGGAAGCGGAGAAGCTGTTCGGGCAGGGAAAAACGGTGGTGATGATCACCTGCTCCATCCACGCCACCGAAGTGGCTTCTACATCGACAGCGGTGGAGTTTGCCTGGCGTTTGCTGACGGAAGACAAGCCGAAATTCCGCCAGATTCTCGACAACGTGATCTTCATCCTGGTGCCTTCTCTCAATCCGGATGGTGTGGATATCGTGACGCAGTGGTATCGCAAGACGCTCGGTACGAAATACGAAGGGACGTCGCCGCCGGAGTTGTATCACGCCTACGTCGGCCACGACAACAATCGCGATTGGTACATCTTCTCGCAGCCGGAAACGCGCTCAGTCGTGCAGATGCTCCACAACAATTGGCATCCGCAGATTGTTTACGACGTGCACCAGCAAGGGACCGCGGCCTCGCGCATGTTTGTTCCGCCATGGATGGATCCGATCGATCCGAACATTGACCCGATCCTGGCACAGATGTGCAACATGATCGGCTTGGGTATGGCGGCGGATCTGACGGCAGCCGGCAAGAAGGGCATTGCGGTGAACGCGATGTACGATTTCTGGATTGCCGCGCGGCACTATCAGGCCTATCACGGCGGCATGCGTATCCTCAGCGAATCGGCGAGCGCGCGGCTTGCCACGCCGATTACCATCGGCAAGGATCAGATCTCTGAACAGGCTCTCGGATACAATCCTCGTGAGCGCGCCTGGAATCATCTGGAGCCCTGGCAGGGTGGCACGTGGCGGGTGCGCGATATCATCGACTACCAGTTGATTGCCTTCGAGTCGCTGCTGTGGCAGGCCGCGGTGCGCCGCGAAGACCTGCTGCGCAACTTCTATCGCATCCTGGAGAAGGCCAGCACGCGGCAAGCGCCCTACGCGTTCGTGCTTCCGAAGGATCAACTGGATCCGGGATCGGCGAGAAAACTGCTCGAAACGATGACATTCGGGGCTGTGGAAGTGGAACAAGCCACCGAGCCATTCACCGCCGACGGCAAACCGTATCCCGCCGGCAGCTACGTCATCCGCATGCAGCAGCCCTTCAGCGCGTTCGCAAAAACGCTGCTGGAGGTGCAGCAATACCCGGACTTGCGGCTTTACCCCGGCGGGCCACCGAAGCGCCCGTATGACGTCACAGCACAGACGCTGCCCATGCTGATGGGCGTGCGCGTGGACACCGTCAAGGATCGGTTCTCCGCGAAACTGGCACAGTCGCGGCAGTTTTCCTTCGGGCAGGAGGGAGCGGTTCCGCAAGGCGCGTTGGCGGCTTCGAATGTCGATAGCTGGAAGGAAGTGAACGCGGCATGGAAAGCGGGCAAGCCGGTGGCTCGGGATTCGGCGGGTCATTTCTATATCAACCGCGCCGCCGGTGGCGACGTGAAGCCGTTGCGCAAGCCGCGCATTGCTCTCTATCGCAGCCATGTTCCGAGCATGGATGAAGGCTGGACACGCTGGCTGTTCGATCAGTTCGGGTTCGAGTACACGCGGCTATACAACAAGGATGTGCTGGCCGGTGATTTGCGGAAACGTTTCGATGCCATTGTGTTTCCGGATCAGGGGCCCGGGACGCTGTACCGCGGATATGCGCCGAATGCCA
>CALFYN010000515.1 GCA_937952345.1 uncultured Acidobacteriota bacterium | reverse complement strand
GGAAATCTGCGCACCGGCACACTCGACGATGCCACCACCACGGAGCAGCTTCACAAATGGCTGCAACGCCGCCGCGACCGGCCGTTCTTTGCCATGGTCAGTTACCAGAGCTCACACTACCCATACGAACAAGGATTCCAGGTTCCGGCAATCTTCACGCCAAATACATTCTCGGCCGAAGAGCGCGCGGCGTTCTCGTTCGCATCGTATCCACCCTCCGCCGTGGACCGCATGCGCAACCGGTATTGGAACTCGCTGGCATATATCGACTCGCATATCGCTTCCACCATGGAATTACTTCGGAAATCCGGGGCGTTGGACAACACGATCGTCGCCGTTCTGGGCGATCATGGCGAGTTGTTCCACGAAAACGGCCGCGTCACGCACGCGGCGCAATTGCATGAAAAGACCCTGCGCGTGGGACTCGTGATTTGGGGACGACAGATTCCGCAAGGACAATCCGACAGGCCATTCTCGCTGGTGGATCTGCCGCCGCTGCTTCTCGATCTTGCGGGCATGCCGCCACACGCGGGTTTTCAAGGAACTTCGCCTTCCCTGCCACCGCGGCCGCCCCTGCGCCCTGTGTTCGCCACGGTGCAGAATATCGCGTTTGAGGATGCCGTAATCCATGGGGATTGGAAATACGTGGAGCAGGCCGATGGCGCCTATGGGGCACTCTTCAACCTCGCCGCCGATGCCCGCGAGCAGCAGAATGTCCGCAACGAATATCCGCATCACACTGCGTGCCTGAAAGAAACATTGCAGGATTTTCGCAACAATCAGTTTGCGTACTACAGCAATACGCAGTGGAAAGATGCGTATTTTCCGCCGCGCCAGCAGGACCTTGCGCGAATCTGGGCTTGCGAGATTGCGTTCGGCCTCACACGCGATTGATGAGGCTGGCCACGTAGCCGCCGCCGAATCCGTTGTCGATGTTGACCACGGTGACGTTGCTGGCGCAACTGTTCAGCATTCCCAAGAGCGCCGCCAATCCGTTGAAGCTGGCGCCGTAGCCGATGCTGGTGGGTACGGCGATGACGGGGCACGCCACCAATCCGCCAACGGCACTGGGCAGCGCTCCTTCCATTCCCGCGACCACAACGCACACCTTGGCTTCGCGCAGTTTGTCGAGATTGTGGATGAGCCGGTGAATCCCGGCAACACCTACATCGTGGATGGCAACCACATCATTGCCCATTACTTCCGCGGTGATCTGAGCCTCTTCGGCTACGGGAATATCGCTGGTGCCGGCACAAATAACGGCCAGTTTCCCCTTGCCACGCATGGTACGGTCCCGCAAAAGGCGGAAGGCTCCGCTCAGTGGGAAATGCTCTCCTTCCGGAAATCTGTCCTTCAACAGAGCCGCGGCGGCAGGCTCGGCGCGGGTCACCAGAAGATTCGATGCACCGCGTTCCATCAACTTCTCAGCGATCGCCACAACATGCTGCGGTGCTTTTCCTTTACCGAAGATGACTTCCGGAGCGCCATTGCGAATCGCACGGTGATGGTCCACCTTGGCGAATCCCAAATCCTCGAAGGGCATATGCCGCATTCGATCGAGCGCCGCGTCAATCTCCACGGCGCCGGTTTTCACTTGTTCCAGCAACAGACGAAGTTGATTCTGATCCATGACTAGAAGCTCAGCTTCACACCTTTCCGTAATCCGTATTTCTCGGCCATGCCGGCGGCCAATTCCAGCACGAACTGAGACTCTTCGGCTCCGCCGAAATGCGGGCAGCGTACGGGATCGCTTTCCGTGCATCCCGGCGTGTTGGCCGAGATCTCCACAATCGTGTGGTCTTTGTCCATCCAAATGATGTCGAGCGGCACTTTCACGTTGTACATCCAATAAGAGAACTTGCCGGGCTTGGCATGCACGAAGAGAAGCCCCCGGTCTTCCGGCAGAGAGGAGCGGAACATCATTCCATTCATCATGTCCTCACGCCGTGTGAGAACTTCGGCCTGAACAATCTGTCCGCCCGGCATGGTGATCTGCCGCAAATTCATGGCATCGATCTTTTCCGAGGATTCCCCGCAACCGTACAGGAACAGGCAGAGGGAGATCCAGATGAGAACACGTACCAGCATGAAATAAAATGGTAACAGCCTTCGGCACTCCACCAGAAATGGAAACGTTCCTCACACGCGTGCGCATGACGCTCGACATGATCAAGTTCGAGCATTCCGTGTTTGCTTTGCCATTCGCCCTGACGGGCGCGCTGCTGGCATGGCGCGACGCGGGTTTTCCCACCGGAGAACTGGGAACAAAGCTCATGTGGATTGTTTTGGCGATGGTGGGTGCGCGGTCGGCGGCAATGGCATTCAACCGGCTGCTGGATGCGTCGATTGACGCGCGAAACCCACGTACGAAGACACGGCACATTCCCGCGGGGCTGCTGTCCAAACGCTTTGCCTGGGGTTTCACACTGGTTTCGTCAGCCGCTTTCTTTGCGGCCTCGGCGGCGCTGAATCCGCTGTGCCTCAAGCTTTCCCCACTCGCGCTGGGCGTGGTGCTGTTCTATTCCTTCACCAAGCGTTTTACCTCGTTTTCGCATCTCGTACTCGGGTTTGCCTTGGGCATTGCACCGGCGGCGGCGTGGATCGCCATTCGCGGCACGTTGGATGCGCGTATCCTGTGGCTGACGGCGGCGGTTACGCTGTGGACAGCGGGCTTCGACATTATTTACGCCTGCCAGGACTACGAGTTTGACCGCGGCGCGGGGTTGTTCAGCATTCCCGGCCGCTTTGGCATTTCCGGCGCACTCACCATCTCGCGGCTGTTCCATGCGGCTATGTTATTGGCCCTGGTGGCGCTGGTGGTGGCCTTCGACCTGGGCGCGCTCAGTTGGCTTGGCGCGGCGCTAGTCGCGGCGTTGCTGGTATACGAGCAGAGCCTGGTGAAACCGCACGATCTGAGCCGCGTCAACGCGGCATTCTTCACCGTGAACGGGTGGGTCAGCATGCTATTCTTTGTATTCTGGGCCGCCGATATCGTCTTCCTTTCGAAATCCTGATCAAATGCAACTGGAACCTATCTTCGACGACAAGCGCCTATTGCCCCTGTTGGACAAAGTACGGGCAGGAGAACGCCTCAGTTTTGCTGACGGAGTGACGCTGTACCACTCGCCCGACGTGCTGGGTGTGGGCTATCTGGCAAACATCGTGCGGGAGCGGCTGAACGACAACGTCACCTACTTCAACGTGAACCGCCACATCAACCCGACGGATGTTTGCGTGGCCAGTTGCCGGCTTTGCGCGTTCGGCAAGAAGGCTCGCGATCCAAAGGCATACACCATGTCGCTCGAACAGGTGTGGGAGTCCGCCGGCAGGGGCTATAGCGAAGCAGCCACCGAGTTTCATATCGTCGGCGGACTGCACCCGGAGTTAACGCTCGAGTGGTACTGCAAAATGCTGCGCGGGCTGAAGGAACGTTTCCCGCAAGTTCATCTCAAAGCCTTCACGATGGTCGAGGTTTCCTTTCTCGCTCAGCGTTCGAAGCTCTCCGTCCGCGAAACACTGGAGCGCCTGCGTGACGCCGGCATGGATTCACTGCCCGGCGGCGGCGCCGAAATCTTCATCGAACGCGTGCGGCGCATCATTTGCGATCACAAGATCGACGGGCAGGAATGGCTGGATGTGGCGCGCATCGCGCATCAGATCGGTCTGAAATCGAATTGCACGATGCTCTACGGCCACATCGAAACGGCTGAGGATCGGGTGGATCATCTCGTCCGGCTGCGTACGTTGCAGGATGAGACGGGTGGGTTCGTCACGTTCATTCCACTGGCGTTCCATCCGGACAACACCCCGTTGCATCACATTCCGAAAACCACGGGCTTCGACGATCTGAAGAACATCGCGGTCTCGCGGCTGATGTTGGATAACATTCCGCATATCAAGGCCTACTGGATCATGATGACGGAGAAGATCGCGCAGATCGCGCAGCGTTTCGGCGCGGATGATATCGACGGCACCGTGGTGGAGGAGCGCATTTATCACGACGCAGGCGCCACCACCAGCCAATCGATGCGCCGCGGCGATCTGCTACGCCTCATTCGCGAAGCAGGCCGCGAACCGGTGGAGCGCGATACGCTATACCGGCCCGTGGAGCGCTCCGAAACGACATTCACGGTGCTGGTCTGATGCAACGCGTCTGCTTCCTGCTCCGCGTGAAGAAAGACCGGCTGCCCGAATACCGCGAGCGCCACAAACAAGTCTGGCCGGAAATGTTGCAGGCTCTGCGCGAAACCGGCTGGCGCAACTACAGCCTGTTTCTCAATGAAGACGGGCTACTGGTGGGATATCTGGAGACCGATGATTTCCAGGCGGCGCTCGAAGGCATGGCATCGCGCGAGGTCAATCACCGCTGGCAGACGCAGATGGCGGATTTTTTTGATCTCGAAGGCGAGCATGCGGATCGCGCCATGGCGCCATTAACCGAAGTCTTTCATCTCGAATAACCCCATGCAATTGTCACTCCCCTTGCGCGGCATTACCACGCCGCTCGCTACTCCTCTGAAGAACAGCAGCACGCTCGATGAAGCAGGCCTGTCGAGGCTGGTGCGGCATGTCCTTGACGGCGGTGTGAACTGCCTGTTTATCCTCGGTACCACCGGCGAAGGGCCGAGCCTTTCTCCTTCCGTGCAGAAGCAGGTCACGGCTCTGGCGTGCGCGGAAGCCAAGAATCGCGCGCCGGTGCTGGTGGGCATCACCGACACCTCGTTCGAGGAAGCGGTGGCCGCGGCCGAAATGGCGGCGAGCCTGGGCGCGGCTGGCGTCGTCTACGCCGGGCCTTCCTATTTCACCATCGGGCAGGCCGAGTTGCTCGATCACACCGGAAGACTGGCCGAACGCGTGCCGCTGCCGCTGTTTCTCTACAACATGCCCAGTCACACGCGAGTCAGCTTTGCCCCGGATACGGTGCGCCAGGCGTGCACGATTCCCAACATTGTCGGCCTGAAGGATAGTTCCGGCGACGTGATGTATTTTCAGACCGTGCGGCGCGTGACTGCGCATCGCGAGAATTTCACCCTCTTGATGGGCCCGGAAGAGTTGCTGATCTACGCGATGCTCGCCGGTGCGGACGGCGGCGTGAATGGGGGCTCGAATCTCTTCCCGGCCCTCTACACGGCGCTGTATCGCGCAGCGCGGGATCGCCAGATGGATGAAGCTCTGCGGCTGCATTCCATCGTCCTGGAAGTGAGTGCATCGATCTATGCGGGCACCTATTCTTCCAGCTATCTGAAAGGCCTGAAGTGCACACTGTCCTTGCTGGGGTTGTGCGAAGGATCCCTCGCCGAGCCCTATGGAACCCTTGGAGAGGCCGACCGCACACGCATCGCGGCGAGCCTGGCATCACTGCGCGAGCGCTTCCCGATCCTGGGCTGAGAGTTGCCGAACTTCCCCCGCTACCGGATACTTGGAATTTGATCCCATGCGGCAAATAGCAATCTGTATCGCCCTGCTGGTTTGTGCCGGCGCTCTCACGGCGCAACCGACGCAGAAGCAGGATGAAGAGTTCGCCACGCTGGTAAAGCAGTGGACCACGAAGCCGGAGTTTCTCTCTCCGCTGGTGGATCATTTGCCGCGCGTGGAGGGCATCCCCACGCCCAAAGATGTCCTGGGGTATCACGTTGGCACGCCGCAGAAACTCACTCACACCGCCGAGATCTACAAGTATTACCGTGCCCTGGCGGCGGCATCGCAGCGCGTCAAGGTGATCGAAATCGGCAAGACGGATGAAGGGCGCGATTGCCTGGTGGTGTTCATCGGGTCAGAGGAGTCCATCCGCGACCTGGAAAAGCATAAAGGGAATCTGGCCAAACTCGCCGACCCGCGTACCATCAGTGCGGCGCAGGCGCAGGAGGTCATTGCCCAGACCAAGCCCATCTA
>CALFYN010000514.1 GCA_937952345.1 uncultured Acidobacteriota bacterium | reverse complement strand
ACGATCAGGAAGTGGCGGACGTGATTCTCTTCCTGTGTTCCGACGCGTCGCGGTATATCTACGGGCAGACGATCGAGATCAATGGCGGAATGTACATGGTGTAGGTCTAGTAGGAGATGGCCAGTTGCGGTGTGTCGAGCCAGCGCTGGCCCTGGACTCGCGATTCGAGTCCGAATAAGGTAATTCCGGTGGACAGGAGCGTTCGCTCGATGGGGAAAGGTGTTTTCTTTGTGAGGACGAGTTCCTCGAAGGCGCGCACCATGAAGCTCCAATGGTTGTGTACGTAGAGCTGGATATAGAAGCAGGAGGCATGCACCTTGCCGGATTTGTCGCGGGCGGCAAAGAGGTAATCGAGGGTCATGCCGTTGAGGTTGAGGATGGTGGCTTTGAGCCCGTCGCGGTAGCGGACCTGGATTGCCTGCGGTTGTTTGCACTCGTTGCCGTAGCCGGGGTTCTGGCGATGGCGCAAGGCGGCATCGAGCAGATCCTTCGACCAGCCGAGTTTCCATACCTCCTCGCCTTCGACGCAGCGAATGGCGGCAATGCCGGTTTCACCACCCTTGCGGCGCTCGGCCATGGCCTGCATGAGCTCGAAGGCATGGTAGCCGTGCTCTTCAAGGTCTGAAAAGCTGACGGCCATGACTTCATCGAGTTCGATGCCACGGGGAAATTCGAGCGGGGGCCGGCGCCACGTGTGGGGAAGTGAAGAGCCGCAGAAGAACGGGATGTTCATCTGTTTGACCCGGTCATAGAGTTTGCGGGCGTCGTCCCATTCGTAGGCGAAGTACTTGTCGTTGAAGACGGGCACGACTCGGCCATCCTGGCGGAAGACCGTGGTGACTTCATCGAAGCGTTTCCAGCGGGGGTACATGAAATTGCCGCGGCGGGTACGGGGATAGTTGCCATGTTCACCGATGATGGCGACGCCGTCTACCGCGAGTTTCGAGCCGCCGAGGCGGAGGGCGCTGGGAACGTCGGGGTAGATGCGGACTCCAAATTCCTGTGCCTGCTCGCGGGCCATATCGTTGTTCGGGAATTGGTCGACGTAGAAGGATGCTGTGTTGAGGCGAGGGCGGTGGGAGACGCCGTTGAGACGGTAACCGTCGAGGAGGCGGCCGACGAAGACATCGGCATGGGAGTTGGGGAAGTAGACGTTCATGACGACGGCTACCTTGGGTGTAGTGGGGGATTGTGCCGGGGCGGCGAGCAGTGGAGGCGTGAACAAAAGGGTGCGGCGGGTCATGATGTTCTTCGATGGTTGTGAAGCTGCGAGCCGGGTTATTCAGGAGTGGGGGAACAATTCGTCAATCGATCCGGCCTGAAAGGCGCGATCCAGCAGGTCGTTTAGCTCCGGTTCGGATGCAGTGCGGAGCTTTTCCTCTACGGGCAGGGGTAGCGGGCCAAACCGGTTCACCAGTAGCCGGCGCAGAATGCTCAGTTCAGCCTCCAGTCGTCCCTCCTGCCGTCCTTCTTGCCGTCCCTCCTGCCGTCCTTCTTGCCGTCCTTCTTGTCGTCCTTCCTGCAACGCTTTTGCCCGCGCTTCTTGCAAGCCCTTCTCCAGGCTTTCCTCCAGTTTTTTTTGGAACGCCGGTCCTAGCACCTTGTTGTTTAGAATCACATCAATGGAGAGCGGCATTAGTCGTCGAGCCCTTTCCAGAACCCAGCCTTCCAGGTTCCTCAATCCTGAGATTATCAAAAATTCCGTAACAGCGTCCTCGCGCCGCGCCGGCTCCATTTGTTCGATTTCCGCCCACACCCGCCGGCTGACACGATCCTCATCGATGCCCGCCAACAGGGCGAGCATCGCATCTCCGAGATCCTCCGACGCAAGCAGCGCCTCCCCGTCGAGTTCCCGCACATCCACCAGTTCATATTGAAACCGCATGGACGGTGTCACAAATTCCGGCGCCATGTTCATTGGCGCTGGACCTACATACAGAACAATCTGGCGGACATGGCATCGGAACAGCCGATGCAAGTCGAGATAGTACTCGGCCTGCCGCCGCGCCATATCTCCGCTATTGGCGCTCTGCAATTCCAGATTGCACAATACCCCGCCTACTGTCCGTGCCAG
>CALFYN010000513.1 GCA_937952345.1 uncultured Acidobacteriota bacterium | reverse complement strand
CGACGAGTGCTCGCGCATTCCCTATGCTTGGCCTTCGCCCTCTACCCCTTCCCCGCACCAGCACAGATCCCTTGCCGTGATATCCGCACCTTCGACTTCCGCAATCACACATTCCTCGCCAAGACCCACACCGGCGCACCGGACTACGGCCTTCACAACGGCCCCGCCCCAGGCGGCCGCCTGCAACTCCGTGAGGGCGTCTTCCTGCAATGGGATCTTCCCCTCGAAACATACGCCCCCGACTGGCACACCACCATCCGCCACGATCTCCCACTACAGGCATCCGGCATCCGGTTGCTGGTGCTGGAGCAGGACCATCTCACCGGCACTGGTTCCTTCGCATACATCTTCGGATTCCGCTGCGACGCCGGCTCTTTGCAACAAATCTTCGAAGCATCCGGCCAGGGTCTCAAGCTCGAGCGACTAACCACAAACGGAATGGATATCTCCGTCGCCGTCTGGTCCAACGGCGATCCCCACTGCTGTCCTCGCCGCAAAGTCCACCTGACATACCTCTGGTCACCCTCGCGGAAACGCTTCCTCCGCCAGTCTTCGAATGCCCCTTGCCCGTGGCTCCCGTAACCCGAAGCTCCCACCCCGCGATAAGATACTCTTATCCCAACTCGGACCCAACACTCCGATAGCATGCCCAGCAACGACGTAACCGAGCTCCTCCGCCAATGGTCCATCGGCGACCAGGACGCCTACCAGCGCCTCCTCCCCATCGTCTACGACGAGCTCCGCCGCATGGCCGGCGGCTTCCTCCGCCACGAACGCGAAGGCCACACCCTCCAGCCCACCGCCCTCGTCCACGAACTCTACATGCGCATGGTCGATCAAAGCCGCTCCGACTGGCATGACCGCGCCCACTTCTTCAGCGTCGCCGCCAAAATGATGCGCCGCATCCTCGTCGATCACGCCCGCAAGCGCATCACCGACAAGCGCGGCAGCGGCGCCGAACACCTCCCTCTCGACGAAGCCCTCGACACCCCCGCAAACCTCGACAACGCCCTCCTCGCCGTCGACGCCGCCCTCACACGCTTCGCCGAAATCGACCCCGACCGCAGCCGCATCGTCGAAATGCGCTACTTCGGCGGCATGGACCTCGCCGAAATCGCCGACATCCTGCAGGTTTCCCGCACCACCGTCAAACGCCACTGGACCGTCGCCCGCATGTGGCTGCACCGCGAACTGGAGAACAACCCCGATGGACGCCGAACGCTGGAAGCAAATTAGCGACATCGCCGCCGCCGCGGCCGACCTCCAACCCGACGCCCGCGAGGCCTTGCTCCAACAAAACCCCGAAGACCGCGCCGAAATCGAATCCCTCCTCCGCTACCTCGACGAAGACTCCGGCCCCCTCGACCAGCCCCCCACACCTCCCGACACCAACCCCTACGAAGGCCAGCGCATCGGCCCCTACCGCGTCACCCGCGAACTCGGCGCCGGCGGCATGGGCATCGTCCTCCTCGCCCAGCGCGACGAACCCGGCTTCGATCAAACCGTCGCCCTCAAACTCGCCCGCGTCTCCTTCCGCTCCGAGTTCTTCGCCCACCGCTTCCTCGAAGAGCGCCAGATCCTCGCCCGCCTCGAACATCCCAACATCGCCCGCCTCCTCGATGGCGGAGTCACCACCGACGGCACGCCCTTCCTCGCCATGCAGTACATCGACGGCGTCCCCCTCGACGCCTGGGCCGCCGCCGAAAAATCCAGCCTCCACGCCCGCCTCGAAATCCTCCGCAAGATCTGTGCCGCCGTCGAATACGCCCACGAACACCTAATCGTCCACCGCGACCTCAAGCCCGCCAATATCCTCGTCACCCCCGCCGGCGAGCCCATGCTCCTCGACTTCGGCACCGCCCGCCTCCTCGACTCCGCCACGCAAACCGGAGCCACCGCCACCGCCCTCCCCATGATGACCGCCCGCTACGCCAGCCCCGAACAGCTACGCGGACTCGCCGGCTCCACACGCAGCGACATCTACTCCCTCGGCGTCATCCTCTACGAACTCCTCACCGGCCATTGGCCCTACCGCGCCGGCTCCGATAGCGCCCCCGAACTCATGCGCGCCGCCTGCGAGCAGGAGCCCATTCCCCCCAGCCGCCAGTCTGGCGCTCTCCGCCGCGAACTCGAAGGGGACCTCGACGCCATCCTCCTTAAGGCCCTCGAAAAGGACCCCGCCCGCCGCTATGCCACCGCCGGCCAGCTCGCCGAAGACCTGCGGCGTCATCTCCACAACGAGCCCGTCACCGCGCGCCGCCCCGCCTGGAGCTACCTCGCCGGCCGCTTCCTGCGCCGTCACAAGTGGGCCGTCGCCGGCGCCGCCGCCGTCATCCTCAGCCTTTCCGCCGCCACCGCCTACAGCCTTCGCCAAGCCGCCATCGCCGAACGCGAGCGCGCCAAAGCCGTCCAGATCGCCAGCTTCTTCGAACGCCTCCTCGGCTCGTCCCGCAAGGGAGGTGTCTCCGCCCTCGCCACCGGTGGCCGCGACATGAAAGTCGTCGATCTCATCAAAGCCACTGCCGCCAACCTCAAGGAGGAGTTCCGCAACAGCCCCGACATCGAAGCCGGACTCCGTTCCTCCATCGGTAGCGCCCTCACCATCCTCGGCACGCCGCAACAGGCCCGTCCCCACGTCGAACGCGCCGTCGAGCTCACCACAAAACTCTACGGCGAAAACCACTCGAGCACGATGCGAGCCATCGCCGCCCGCGGCCAGCTCCGCCTCACCCTCGGCGATTACCCCGGCGCTCAATCCGACCTCCAGCGCTCCCTCGCCTGGCGTCTCGCGCAAAACGATCCCGACGCCTCTTTCCAGCACAGCCTCCTCGCCGAGGCTCTCATGCGCCAGGGCGATGTCCACGGCGCACGCCGCCACTTCACTGCTGCCCTCGATCTCATGCGCCGCCAATTCGGCGGCCGCCACGTCACCACCGCCACCATGATCAACAACCTCGGCGTCGTCTCCGACGATGCCGGCGATGCCGCCGCCGCCGAACAGCACTTCACCGAATCGGCTGCCATCCTCCGCCAACTCCCCGGCCCGCCCCCGCATCTCCTCTTCCCTTTGATGGGGCTCCTCCGCGCCCACTTCTGGCGCGGCGAATACGACAAGGCTCTCGCCATTGCCGAAGAAGCGCACAACCATGCCCGCAAAACCGCCGGCGAGCGTCATCCCAACACGGCAGCATCAGCCATGCAGGTTGCCCTCATCAAAGCCCACCTCGGCCATCCGGACGCCGAACCCCTCGCCCGCGAAACCGCCGCCCTCCAGCGCACCATCCTCCCGCCCGCTCACATCGAAATCGCCCGCGGACTCACCAATCTCAGCCGCGTCCTCCTGCTCAAGAACAAATCCGCCGAAGCCGTCTCTCTGCTTCGCCAGGCTTACGCCATCGCCCGCAAGATCTACGCGAAACCCAACTGGCGCACCGCCGAATCCCGCCTCTTTCTCGGAGCCGCCCTCGCCCAGCAAGGCCAGCGCGAACAGGCCGAAGCCGAACTCCGCCCCGCCCTCCAGGAAATGCGCGCCGTCCTCCCCGATGCACACCCCCGCACCGTCGAAGCTCAGCGCATCGCCGGGCGTTGCCTCGCCCCCAACCCCGCCCGCTGCACTCTATGAACGGGTACATCCAGGCTGTCCGAGCCAACAGTCTGTCGCATGGCTGCTGTGGCGCCGCAAACACCTACGCTGCAAAAACGTCTACCGTGCCCGCCCAACTCGCGGGCGGTGGCACGGCCAAGCCCTCAGCCCTCAATCCTTCGATGTGAAACTCCACTGCTTCGCGGATAAGAGACTCCACTTCTTC
>CALFYN010000512.1 GCA_937952345.1 uncultured Acidobacteriota bacterium | reverse complement strand
CCGCTCGCGCTCGGCCTGCTCACCCCGCAGGGCCCCCGCGATTGGCACCTCGGCAGCGACGTCCTCAAAGCCAAGTGCCGCGAGGCCGCCGAGTGGTGCAATCTCCAGGGCATCGACATCGCCGAACTCGGCATGCAGTTCGCCCTCGCCAATCCGCGCATCCACACCACTCTCAGCGGCGCCCTCTCCGAAACAGAAGTGCGCAAAAATGTCGCCTGCGTGGGCAAAGTCCCCAATCCTCAACTCATCGAAGCCCTGCGTCACATCCTGACCCCCGTCTTCGGCCACGTCTGGCCCGCCGGGCGCGCGGAATATAACTAGCGTGTCCGAACTGCTCGACAATTACATCTCCCCGCGGAACCTGTTCGGCCTCGTCGAAAACACCGCGCCGTTCCTCATCCCCCGCATGGCGGAACATCCGCTCCCCGCGGGCAAGCGTCTCATCGATTGCGGCGATCATCCCGAAAGCTACCTCGAAATCCTTCAGGGCGCCGATCGCATCGAAGAGATCGAAGATTACTTCGCCTTCTGCCTCGCCTGCCATCACGCCACCGTCGCCACCTTCGTCCCCACCGATGTCGACGCCAAAATCCGAGGCCTCCTCTGGCGCCAGCAGCGCGATGGCGAAGCCGCCCGCCGCATGTTTGAACTCGCCGAGCATTCCCTGTCCTGGTCCATCGAAGGCATCAGCAGGCGCGCCACCGAACTCGCCGGCGTCGGCCCCGTCAGCGGCCACAACGGCGAACAACTCAGCGTCCTTGCCGGCGCCCTCGGCTACTTCCTCAAGCGCAATGACGAAGAGTATGCCGAAAAGGCAGCCAACGCCATCGACGCCGAACTCGAACGCGAAGCCCTCGAATTCCGCTTCGCCGTCCAGCACAAAGGCTGCGAGCTCGATGCCCTCCGCCTCGCTGCATCTCTCACCCACAACGCCGGCGATCTCGATCAAGGCATCAGCTTCTGGCCCTCCGCCGCCTCGCACGACGCCGCCCGCAAGCGCTTCGCCCGCCTCGCCCACGAAAACACCCAGCCCTACGGCGGCGCCTATCAGATCGCTGCCCGCATCTACAGAAAAGCCATGAGCCCCGAAGGCCACCGCAACTATCCCCTCCGTGGAGTCAAGTCCCTCCGCCGTTCCCCGGACTTCTTGCTGCCCCTCGGCCCGTTCCTCGACGATTGGGGCGCGCTCATCGCCGTTCATCCCGCCCTCGATTGGCAGGATCGCGCCGATGTCTTCGCCGCCCTCCTCCACGGCTGCCGCACCATCGCCGGCCAGCGCGGCTATTACCGCGCCCTCCACGGTATCACGACCTCCCTCGGCGGCAACCTCGAACACCTCCTCCGCCTCTCCCCAGCCCGTGTCCGCGCCGAATGGAAGGATTCCGCCCTCCGCAAACAAATCTCCATCCCGCGCGTTTCTTTCGAATCCATGATGAAGAAGATGGTCGCCAGTGCGGGACCATTCCAGTTCAGATAGGATGTAGGGAGTCTGAAGTGAAGACTGCAATCATCGTGTTCGCACATGGATCCAGTGTCGAAGCGGCCAATCAGGCCGTTCGCGCCGTGACGCGCGAAGTCGCCCAGGCGGGCGGATTCCCGCTTACCGAAACCGCTTTTCTCGAACTCGCACAGCCCGATTTGCCCGCGGCCGTGGAACAAATGCACGCCGCCGGCGCTCAGCGCATCGTCGTCGTGCCCTATTTCCTCACCCTCGGCATTCACCTCCGCCGCGATCTCCCTCGCATTGTCGACGGCATCGCGGAGCGCTATCATGGGCTGTCGATCGAGGTCACGGATCCATTGGACGGCCATCCGGCCCTGGCCAGGATCGTTCTCGAACGCGCCCAAAAGGCTCTAGAATGCTAGCTCACCAAATTCCCCACCAAGCCAAACTCATTCGATACGAAGATATCGCCCCGGATAACCGGCATTTCTGGTTCGAAATCCCCGATCTCGAATCTTTTCCGTTCCTCCCCGGCCAGTTCGTTTCCCTCTCCCACCCCATCAACGGGAAGAAAGTGACTCGGGCATACTCCATCGCCTCCATGCCCTACGAGAACAAATTCGAGCTCTGCCTCAATGAGGTCAAGGATGGCATCTTCTCTCCCTTCCTCTTCCGCATGAAGCCCGGCGACGATGTGGAAATGAAAGGCCCCCACGGCGCATTCGTCATGCGCAACCCCATCCACGATTCCATCTTCGTCGCCACCGGAACCGGCATAGCCCCCTTCATCCCCATGGCCGAGCACTGCGTCGCCGCCCATCCCGACCGCAACTTCACCCTCGTCTTCGGCGTCCGCTACGAACATTCCATCCTCTACCGCGAACGCTTCGAAGCCCTCGCCGCGAAGTATCCCAATTTCAAATTCGTTTACACCGTCACGCGTCCCACCGAAGCCTGGAAAGGCAATGCCGGCCGCGTCACTTCCTACGTCTTCCAGGAAATCGGTGAGCGCCGCGACCTCGATGTCTACATCTGCGGACTCAAGGAAATGGTCAACGATGTCCGCGACCGCTGCAAGGAACTTGGCTTCGAGAAAAACCAGATCGTCTACGAACGCTACGACTAGACCGGAACCCTTCGATACAATAACTATCAGGGAACCGAAGTAAGTTGCACCGTACTTTGTATCTTTCACTGGGTATTCTCGTCGTCTTCATACTGACCGTTGGAGTGATGTGGATCCTCATGCCACACCCGCGCAAGGATGTCGATTACCTCGTCATCGGCGGCAGCGCCACCATGGTCTCCATGGCCGTCCTCTTCATCGTGCTGATCAAGACCACCTACAAGGGGAACGATATCTTCTTTCGCCGGAGGAAACCGTGACACGCGTGCTCTCCCTCTTGCTGCTGCTCACTTTCTGCGCCGCCGCGCAACCGCGCGATCTGCACCTCGAGACGAACTCGGGCAAGCGTCTCGCCCTCATCGTCGGCAACGATGCTTATCCCAAGTGGCCCCTCCGCAACCCCGCCAACGATGCCCGCTCCGTCGAGCAGGCTCTCCGCGATCTCGGCTTTCAAACCGAAACCGTCCTCAACGCCGGTCTCAAAACCCTCGAACGAAGCATCGATCAGTTCGTCGCCGGCATCCACGCCGGTGATGTCGCCATGTTCTACTACGCCGGCCACGGCATCCAGATCGATTCCGAAAACTACCTCGTCCCCGTCGACTTCGACGCCAAGGATGAAGCCGACGCCAAGTACGTCTCCTATTCCGCCTCGCGCCTCCAGGAGCGCATGGATCGCTCCGGCGCGCGTCTCAACATCATCGTGCTCGACGCCTGCCGCAATAACCCGTTCCGCGCCACGCGCTCCGCCGGCGGCGGACTCGCCGCCATGAACACCGGCAAAGGAACCCTCATCGCATTCGCCACCGCTCCCGGCCAGACCGCCGACGACAACGTCAACGCCTCCAACGGCCTATTCACGTCCCACCTCGTCAACACGCTCCGCCAGCCCGGCCTCAGCCTCGATCAGGTCTTCAATCGCGTCCGCGCCAATGTCTATGCCGAATCCGGCGAACGCCAACTCCCCTGGACCGTCTCCTCCGTCATCGGCGAATTCTACTTCCGCGCCGGCGCAGCCAGGGCCGAAAGCAACATCCTCCAAAGCGTCCGTAAAACTCTCACCGATGACGCGCCTCCGCCGCAGCCAAGAAGCCCTGCCCCTCCCACGCCCGCCTCCAGGGAAGATCTCCAGGCCGGCGCAACCACTCTGTTCAATCAGCAATCCTACGATGCCTTCGAACCCGCCGCGCTCGCCGCTCTCCAATCCGGCGCCGAACTCGCCTTCCTCCTCGGCCATCAT
>CALFYN010000511.1 GCA_937952345.1 uncultured Acidobacteriota bacterium | reverse complement strand
GGATCACACACCATCCGGGCCGTGGCACGGCACAGCGGCGGGACGGTGGCTTCGGCGACCGTGAGCTTCAGTATCTCCGCGCCCAGCACCTTCGCCCCGATCCGCGTCAACGCGGGCGGGCCTTCCTATACCGATCCCAGCGGAAACATCTGGACCGACCGCGGCTATACAGGCGGATATACCTTCCGTAAGTCCGTCCCCATCGCGAACACGACAACGCCAGTCCTCTACCACAGCGAGCGGCTGAGCAACCGGCAGTTCTACTACCGCTTCCAGGTGCCGAATGGTACTTACCAGGTGAAGCTGAAGTTCGCCGAAATCTACCACCGCGCCGCGGGCAAGCGCGTCTTGAACGTGCTGCTGAACGGTGCGCAGGTGGAGACCAACTTCGATGCCTTCGCGGTGTCGGGCGGATACGCCCGCGCTGTAGACCGTACGCACACGGTGACGGTGACGAACGGCGTTCTCGAGATTCGCATCGTTCCCGTTGTGGATGATGGGAAGATCAACGCCTTCGAGATCACGCAGCAGTAACGTTGCGCCGGGCGGTCTGGGAATCATCCCGGGCCGCCTTTCCCATCGCGGGATCCCGTTCGCATCGTGCGGATATGAGCTATCCTACGCTAGCATTTGAGAATCATGCTCCATCTGCACATGCTCGCAATTCTCTCTTTCGGAGCCAGCGGTCAGGAGCCATTGCGTCCTTTTCCCAGCGTCGGGCCAGGTGACCCGGCGCCGCAGAAACTATATCAGTACACGGGCAAGGGCACGACGACTTTCAGCAGCGTCGACGACATAGGCGACTTCTTGAAATGGAAGGCGGCCGTGTCGGGTCGCAAAGCGGCATTGCAGCAGGAACGGTCGGCCTACCTCGCAGAACGCTACGACTGGAACGCCGTGCGCACGGACGCGGCGTGCCTCATGAGCAGCGGCAGGAAGCGGATCCCGATGGGTCCGGTGACGCGATTACCCAAGGGCGTGACTTCATGGGAAGCACTGGCCGCGCTGCCGGCCGCTGAGATCCGCAAGCGGGATTTGTTGCCCGAAGGCTTCAAGCCGCTGTCACACCCGTTGCACTCCACCGGGCACATGCTGTTCCCCAAAGCGTGGACGGATGCGCATCCCGAACACCAGCGGTTTGACATCGATCATGACATCGCCGATGCCTTCCTCCCCGAGTTTCCACCACCTCTATTCCTGACCACGCGGCCGGATCTGGGAGATGTCTCCCATGGACGCGAGATCACGCTCGAAAATTTCCGCCAGACTTTCGAGGGAATACTCACCCCGGAGCAAACAGAGGGGCTGCGGCTCCTGTTGACGAAGTTCCCCACGACTTGGTTCAACTTCACCAAACACCGCGTCACGGATGAGCCGTCGCGTGGCGTGGCCTGTTTCGATTGCCACGTCAACGGGCACACCAACGGCGCCGTGGCGCTCGATCCGGGAACGCGTCCACAACTGGCCCGCGTGCGCCTCGATACACCCACCATTCGCGGGAACCACGTCATGAGTTTGTTCAGCCTCAAGCGTTCCATCCGCACCCTCGACCATTTCGCGGAAGTGGAAGAGTATTTCGACGGGGATATCGCCATGCAATTGCAGGTGGGGGGGCGGCAGTTGGACAAGCCCTCCACCAACCGGATGGGCGATTTCATGTCCATCGTCGGATTCCCGCCCGCGCCGAAGCTCGATCGCATGGGCCGCCTCATCGCGGAGAAAGCCACGCCCGAGGAACGCCGCGGCGAGGAACTGTTCTTCGGCAAGGCACAGTGCGGAGGGTGCCACCCCGCTCCCTTCTACACGGATAACCGCATGCACGACCTTCGTGTGGAGGAGTTCTATTTGGGGCGCGCCGAAGGCTGGGCCAAGACCTTTTCCTTGCGGGGAATTAAGGATAGTCCGCCCTATTTTCACGACGGGCGTTTGTTGACCCTCGAAGATACCGTCGAGTTCTTCAACCTGCTCTTATCCACGAAGCTGACCCCGGCGGAGAAGCGGGATTTGGCGGCATTCCTACGCTGCTTGTAGCCGAAACTGCTCCGGCGGCCGCAACCGGAACCTTGACAACCCGCGCAACCGCTTGATAACACTTGTGTCATGTCCCAATTTCGGACTGTGTGGCGTAGTGTGTCCTGGCTGCTGCTCGGCGTGCTCTCCTTAGCCGCTGAACCTGCGGCCACGTTCAAGCCGATCCAGCGCAAGTGGTGGGCGATCCAGCCCGTGAAAGCCCCCGTTATTCCGCAACTCGATGCCGCCGGCGAAGCGTGGGCGCGTAACGAAATCGACCGCTTCATTTACGCCAAACTGCAATCCAAGGGAATCAAGCCATCGCCCGTGGCCGCAAAGGCTGTGTTTCTCCGCCGTGTCACGCTCGACCTCACTGGCCTGCCCCCAACGCCCGCCGAAGCGCAGGAGTATCTCAGCGATACACGGCCCGGCGCCGAAGAGCGGCTGGTGGATCGCCTCCTCGCTTCGCCACGCTATGGGGAACGATGGGGGCGGCATTGGCTCGATGTCGTGCGCTACTCCGATTCTGACGGGTTTAAACAAGATGATACGCGCCCCGATATGTGGCGCTATCGCGATTGGGTGATCCAATCGTGGAACAACGACAAGCCTTTCGACCGCTTCATTCGCGAACAGATCGCCGCAGACGAACTGTATCCCGGAGACAAATCGGCACTCCCTGGGCTTGGATACCTGCGGCTGTTTGAAGATGAATTCAACCAGGCCAACATCTATCTCCGGCGCCAGGAATTGCTCAACGACGTCACCGATAACACGGCGTTCGCATTCATGGGCGTGACTCTAGCCTGCGCTCGCTGTCACGATCACAAATTCGACCCGCTGCTGCACAAGGATTACTACCGCTTCCAGGCGTTCTTCGCCAATATGAAGATCGACGATGAAGCAACCACGGCAACCGATCGCGAAGTGGCCGAATACGAAGCCGCCATGCAGCGCTATCGCGAAGCGGCGAAGCCGGTTCTCGACAAGATAGAAGCTCTGCTCGTCCCCGCGCGCGCCAAATTCCGTAAAGAATACACGGAGCGCTATCCGCCTGAGGTGCAGCGTGTGCTGCTCATGCCTGCCCAAGAGCGCACGCCGATGGATTGGAACATCTTCCACAAGGCCGTGACACAGGTGGTCGCTCCCGACGACACCATCGCCGCGCGGAAACTGAGCGCCGAAGATAAACTCAAGTACAAGGCGCTGCAGGCCGAATTGGAGCCTTACGCGCACTTATTGCCGAAGCCGCTGCCGCGCTTGCAGATCATGCGCGATCAGGACATCACTGCGCCCGCGACGCACGTGCTGAGGGCCGGTGCCATCGGCGCCCCGCTCGAAGAAGTGGAACCGGGCTGGCTTTCCATCTTAGACGCCGCCCCCGCCAAAGTGACGCCGATTCCGGCCCTGCATTCCTCCGGACGCAGATCAGCGCTGGCGAATATCCTTGCCGACCCGGCCAATCCGCTCACCACTCGCGTCATCGTCAATCGTGTTTGGCACCATCACTTCGGCCGAGGCATTTCCGGAACCCCCAACGACATGGGACTGATGGGCGAGATGCCCGTCAATCGCGAGTTGCTCGATTGGCTCACCACACAATTCACCCAGGCCGACGGCTGGAGCCTCAAGAAGCTGCACAAACGCATTGTCCTCAGCGCCACCTACAGGCAGGCGTCCGATTTCCGCCAGGAAGCAGCGACAGTGGATAGCGAGAACAAATTGCTGTGGCGCTATCCGCGGCGGCGGCTCGAAGCCGAAGCCATTCGCGATTCGATGCTCGCTGTCTCGGGATTGCTGGATCGCACCATGGGTGGCCCGGGCGTCTTCCCGGTTGTGCCCAAAGGCACTGAAATTCAAGAGGGCCGGCATTGGAAGAAACCCACCGGCCCTGCCGATGAGTTCCGATCCAGTGTCTACATCTTCGCGCGAAGACTGGTGCGTTATCCCATGCTGCAAAGCTTCGATGCGCCGCTGGCAATCGAAAGCTGTGGCCGGCGGCAGGAAACCGTAACGCCGGATCAGGCTTTGGAATTGATGAATGGATCGGCCGCTGCCGGGTTTGCGAAAGCGCTTGCTGCCCGCGTGGCAAAGATGCGGGGCAGAGTCCGGACGCGCTCGTGGATCGCGCTTTCCGGCTCACCTTGGGTCGTCAGCCCAGCGTGAAAGAGCGCGAGGGCAGCGTGGCGTTTCTCGCCAGGCAGGCTCCGCTGGCCGGCGGTGAGAAGGGTGCGCTCGAAGACATGTGCCTTTCCCTGCTCAGTTCGAGTGAGTTTCTGTATGTCGATTGAGGCTGCTATGACGGATCGTTTGCGAATGAGCCGCAGAGCGCTGCTGCGCGGCGCGGGAAGCGGATTGGGCGCCATGGCGATGGCCGCCATGCTCGCCGAAGACGCACAGGCGGCGAAAGTGCACGATCCCACCGTGCCTCGCAAGCCGCATCATGCCCCAAAGGCCAAGGCCGTGATCTTCCTGTTCATGGAAGGCGCGCCCTCGCACATCGACCTCTTCGATCCGAAACCAAAGTTGAATGAACTGCACGGGCAGCCGATGCCCGCCAGCTTCGGGCGGCCCATCACCGCAATGGGCACCGCCGGCAATACGCTGATGGGCAGCCCGCGCAAGTGGAAACAGCACGGCAACAGCGGCATCTGGATCAGCGAACTGTATCCGCATGTGGCCAGGCATGCCGACAAGCTGGCCGTGGTGCGCTCCTGCATCTCGAATGGATTGAACCATGCCGGCGGCGTGAGCCAGATGAATACCGGCGATATCCTCTCCGGTCGGCCCAGCCTCGGCGCGTGGGTCACCTATGGCCTCGGCACGGCGAACAGGAACCTGCCCACCTTCGTGAGCATGATCGACGAGCGCGAGCCATTCGGCAATGCCAAGAACTGGGGCTCCGGATTTCTGCCCGCCGTCTATCAGGGCACGTTGTTCCGCCAGGGTCCCAACCCGATTCTCAATACGAAGCTGGGCGACGGGCAGACCGATGAGCGCCAGCGCGGGCGACTCGCCTACCTCGATCAATTGAATCGCGGCTACATGGTGGGCCGCGAGGACGACACCAGCCTGGAGGCGCGCATTCGCAGCTTCGAACTCGCCTACGCGCTGCAGAGCTCCGGGCCTGAGGTGGTCGACCTTTCGCAAGAGACGGAGGAAACCAAGGAGCTGTACGGATTGAACAAGCCGGAGACGGCGGTGTTCGGACGCAACTGCCTGCTCGGCCGGCGGCTGGTCGAGCGCGGCGTACGGTTCGTCGAACTTTACTGTGGATCGGGCTCCGGTTGGGATGCCCACACCAATCTCGAAGGCAACCACGGCAAATGGTGTAAAGCCTCGGATCAGCCCGTGGCCGCTCTGCTCGAAGATCTCGACCGGCGCGGCATGTTGAACGATACGCTCGTGATTTGGGGCGGCGAATTCGGCCGCACTCCGTTTAATGAGAAAGGCGACGGGCGCGATCATAATCCATGGGGCTTCACCATGTTCTTCGCCGGTGGCGGCGTGAAAGGCGGCCAGACCATCGGCTCGACCGATGAAATCGGACTGCGCGCGGTGGAGCGCCCCGCCCATGTTCACGATCTGCATTCGTCCATTCTCTGGCTGCTCGGCTTGGATCATTTGCAGTTGACGTATCTGCACAACGGTCGAGCGGAGCGTCCCACAATGCTCGGCGGCGAAAGTATGCTCAAGGAACTCTGGACCTGATCTGCCGGTTGTTTTGCTACACTCGCCGCAGACGCATATGCGCGGCGATAAAGTCTGCTGTCTTCTTTTCTTTCTCGCATTTCCCGCGTTTGCTGAACTCAGCGTCACCATCGACCTCAACCAACGCTCCAAGCCCATCTCGCGAAACCTCTTCGCAAAGTTTACTGAGCACTTGGGCCGCAACGTCTACCAGGGAGCATGGGCCCAGACCGTGCTCAATCCGGAGTTCGCACCCGCAAATCGTTGGCCCAATCAAGATGCGTTGAAACGCCGCCTGGAAAAGCCGTTGGCGTCCGGTGTTGCTCCCTTTTGGACAACCGCGGGAGCCGTTCGCGCGAGGCACGTCCGCGAAGGTCTTCGCGACTTCCAGGAACTCGCGATAGGCAAAGCCGGCGCATCGATCGAGACCAGCGTCTACCTGCCGCTGCATCGCACCGGCGCTTACGAGTTGACGCTGCGGGCGCAGGCGGACCCACCGATACACGTGCGCGCTGTTGTGCTGAACGGTGATGGCCGCCGGTTGGGTGAGATTGCAATTCCCATCGGCGCTTCGTGGTCTGACGCGAAGCATACTTTGCAGGTCAATCGCGCGGGCCACGCTCGTGGCGATGCGACTGTGCTCCGTGTTGAGTTCGCCGCCGCGGCCACTGTGTTGCTGGACCGCATGTTGTTGTTTCCCGCCGATCACATAGATGGATGGGAACCGGAAGTGGTGCGCTACCTGCGCGACGCGCGTTTGCCGATGCTGCGATTCCCCGGTGGAAACTTCGTCAGTGGTTATCACTGGCAGGATGGCGTCGGGCCTCTCGACATCCGTCCCGCACTCCCCAATCCCGCGTGGCCCGAAGTGGAGTGGAACCATGTCGGCACGGATGAGTGGCTGCGCTTGTGCAAGCTCACCGGCGCCGAACCATTGATCTGCATCAACGCCGGTAACGCGACGCCGGAGGAAGCGCGGCGGTGGGTGGAATACTGCAATGGTTCCGTGTCGACACCGATGGGCCGCCTGCGCGCCGCCAATGGGCATCCGCAACCCTATGGCGTGCGCTATTGGGAGATCGGCAATGAGTTGTACGGCAACTGGCAAGTCGGCCACACGGATGCAGCCGGATATGCCGAACGCTATCCACGTTATGTGAAGGCGATGCGGCAAGCGGATCCGAATCTGTTATTCATCGCCAACGGACACAGTGATGCCGCCTGGAACGCGGCGCTCGTCGAGCGAAACGGATCTGCAGTTCGCTCCATTTCAGATCACCCCCTGATTGGGAATCGCGTGCCTGAGGATGCGGATCCGATCGAGGTATGGAACGAGCTGGTGGCCTTTGCCGATGGCTACGGGGAACGTGTGGATCAACTCATCGGCCAGCCGATGCGCCGCGCGGGACTGGAGCCGAAAATCGCAGTCACCGAAATGCAGATCTTTACCAACCGTCCGAATCTGCCCAACAACAAAAGCATCGCCGAAGCGCTCTGGTTGGGCAGTCTCCTCCATACAGCGTTTCGCAGCGATGGACGTATCGAGTTGATCACGCACTCCGCCTTGCTCAATCACGGTGGCGGTTTGGGGAAGAATCGTTCGATTGTGTATGCCGAGCCTGTGTGGTGGGCCACTCACCTGTACAGTTCGCAAACGGGAACGGTTCCCGTGGCCGTGCGCGCCGATTCGCCCCGCTTTTCCACTAGCGGCAAGTACATCCTGCGGCGCGACGATGTTCCGTATGTCGAAGCCGCGGCATTGCTCGACCCGGCGGCGCGCACGCTGGCGGTGTTTCTTATCAATCGCCACGCAAGTGAGGCGTTCTCCGTTTCGCTCATCGGCGACGGACTCGTTCCCACCGCGCAACGCTCGCTTCTCACGGCGGACAACCTCCTGACTCGCAACACCTGGGACGCGACGGATGCGGTGCGCGTCGCGGATGCCGATATTTCAATTCGCGATTTTGCTCTGCCGCCACTTTCGCTGACACGGCTGCTGCTGCGGTTGCGCTGATGGGTTTGCCTCGCGCTTAGCACGTTCCCTGTTAATGGATGACGAGTGCGGAGGACTCGAATCCAAACGGAGGTTCGCTATGAACGCAAAACAGCTTCTTGCCCCTATGTCCCGCCGCTCTGCTCTCGGTATGTTGGCCGCGGCGGCAACCGTCAGCTTACCGGAACCCGCGGCGGCAATCTGCGCGGGCATCGCGGAAGCCGGCCGCTGGCGCAATCTGACCAGCAGCGGCGACCCCGCATACATTGACGTAAAGATGACCTCATGCGGCGATCAGGTGCTGAATGGACAGCAAACGAGTACGCGCTACACCCTGAAGGCATGGGTGCGCCAATCGTCGGGCCAGTATTACGGACGCCCCGCCGTGACGGCAACCTACCGTTCCTGGGATGGGAAGCGCTGGCTCTACGGCAAAGTGCCCACCGGTGGTTATGTCGATCACGTGTGGATGCGCGTCGTGCACGACAACGGGCAACCGCAATTGCACGTGATGATCAAGCATCAATCCCTCGACAGCAAGCCCAGTTCCACGTCGCAGTTCTATTACACCCGGACACGATCGTAAGGCGGCAGCGGACCGCGCATGAATCGCGATTCCGCCTGGGCGCGGTAGCGTACGTTCAGGTGCGGTGTTTCCACCTTGCGGCCTCCCGCGAAGGAGGAGTCCATCAGCGCTTCCAAAGCGCCTGTGACAAGCAACGTCCGTTCCGGTGGGTAGAATTCTTTCGCTTGCCGGATCGTCTGTTCCACCCAATAGCTAAGGCCGTTGCCGTGGCTCCACGGGCGTCCCCACTGCGTCAGGAAGCTGCATGCGGCGGGTTCCCGTTGTCCTTCGATCCGCGCAGCGAATCCGGCCTGTTGTGTGTGGCCACTCAGAAGATAGACCACACCCAGCAGGCCGCTCGAGTATCCCAACAAAAACACGATAGGTTGTTTTACGTTTTCCTCGATGGTGCCGCGCTTGACGGAGTCGTCATGGCGCAGCGATTCCTCCAGCAGATCGCGGGCCCACGCGTTAGCCTGGCTCCATTTCCACGCTTCAGCACCTTCCAGGCATTGCACCCATTGGATGCCGGACTCGCCGCCCTTGCGCCGCTCCACCATGCACTGAAACACTTCCATCCCGTGATAGCCGTACGCCTCTTTGCCCCCGTAGAAATAGCCCACGGCCTGTTTCACGGGCGCCTCGATCGGAAGTTCCAGCGCCGGACGCCGCCACGTCAACGTAAGCGACGTGCCCGCAATCAGAGGGAACTGTAACTCGCGAGACCACTCGTACATCTGCTTCGCCTTGCGCCACTCGGTGGAGAAATGCTTATCCACGAACAGCGGCAGCGGGCGGCGGGTCTCCCGATAGGCTGCGACGATCTGCTCCATCAGTTCATAGCGCGGATACAGTTTCTGCCCTTTCTCATTGGTGGGATAATCGCCGTGTTCACCGATCAGAACGACACCCTGAATCCCGGGAATGATGGCCTCGCGAACAGATGGCTTGCGCGTGATGCCATGCTTCGCCACTTCCGCCAGCCCGATGTCATTGGCCGGAGTCTGGGCCAGGTACATCGTGGCGATTTCGAGTTCGGACTCGTGCGGCCGCCCCTCCCAATAATATCCGCGCAGCATATTGCCGAGGAAAACGTCGGCGTGCGAATTGCGGTAGTAGGCCGTCACAATGGCCGCGACTTTGGCCTTTGCCGGAGCAGCAATCGCCGCCGCGCTGGTTGCGGAAAGAAACAGTCGTCGATTCATCTGCATCACCATCCCATCACGTAGTCATCTTTGGCCGGGCTGACCGCGCCGTGGAACACACCCGTCCGCGGGTCGATCCACACGATCTTCACCGCACCGGCGCCGGACGGCTGTTGCGAATACGGCCTCTGCATTCGCGTTACCTCCACTTTGTGACCCTTCGCCTCCAGCGCGCTGCCGATGTGCGAGGCCAATACTTGCGGCACAATCAGCTTGTCACCGGGCTTCTGCGGATAATTCGACGCGTGGAAATTCAACGTGGTCACGGTGGGCTGTTCGACGGCCAGTTGCGGGTGCATGCCGAATTCGACGATGTTGAGAAACGCCTGCAGCATCGCCTGTGGCTGATTGTCGCCGCCGGGAGTGTTCCATGCCATCACCGGCTTGCCGTCCTTCAGTGCAAGCGCGGGATTGATGGTGTGCCGCGGCCGTTTGCCGGGAGCCAGCACATTCGCGTCCTTCTCGTTGAGGCTGAAATACTGCAGGCGGTTGTTCAGGACGAAGCCGCCGCCTTCCACAACAACTCCGCTGCCAAATGTTCCATTGACGCTATGTGTGACCGAGACGAGATTGCCATATCTGTCAGCGATGGAAAGCGACGAAGTTTCACCCGGCATGCCGTAAGGCGCAACTCCCGGCCGTGCCTGTTGCGGGTCGATGAGCTTTCGGCGCTCGGCGGCGTAGCGTTTCGAAAGCAATTGCTCGGTGGGGATTTTCGTGAACCGCGGATCGGCGATCCAATGATCCCGGTCCGCGAACGCGAGCTTCAAGGCTTCAACCAACGTGTGCACGTATGCCGCCGAGTTGTGCTCCATCGCCTTGAGGTCAATGTCTTCAAGAATGTTCAAGGCCTCCAGCAGCACGATGCCCTGCGAATTAGGCGCGGATTGATAGACGTCGTAGCCTTTGTACGATGTGCGGATGGGTGCACCTTCTTCCGCTTGGTAGGATGCAAGATCGTCGTAGCGGATCAACCCACCGTGCTTCTCGTAGAAGTCCGCGGTGAGTCGCGCCAGTCTGCCGCGATAGAACGCATCGGCGCCATCCCTGCTGA
>CALFYN010000510.1 GCA_937952345.1 uncultured Acidobacteriota bacterium | reverse complement strand
CGGAAGTTCGAAGCTCTGCGCCAGCAAGCACGGCGAGACAATCCGGCACTCTACGCCAAGCTTGCCGAATCACGCCGTAGAACTCCCACACTGAGTGTATGAGGCCGCGCTTCCAGGCGGACGCCGATCTCAATCACAAGATCGTAATCGGCCTTCGCCGGAGAGAGCCGTCTGTCGATTTCCTGAGTGCCCATGAGGGCGGCGTGGTCGGCGTGCCTGACCCCGACGTGCTGCGTATCGCCGCGGAATCGGGTCGAATTCTTGTTTCCCATGATCGAAATACGATGCCCGACCACTTCGGACGGTTTCGCCAGACACGATCGAGCCCGGGACTCATTATCATTTCGCAAGACCTCGACATCGGCGCTGCTATTGAGGATGTGTTGTTGATCTGGTTGGCAACTGAGGCTGACGAATGGCTCGACCAGCTCGGTTTTGTGCCAGTTTGAGCAGATGTTCGCGATCAACGGCGTAGCGTTTCGGGAACGGAAGGGCCACGGTCCGGATCGTCTGCAATCATAAGCCTCTGCAGCCCCCCAAAGAGCGCGGTCTATTCGTCATTTGGTAGGTCTGGGCATCCTTGCGACAAGTTCGGCTCGGCCGGTCAGAACGTGAACCGGCCGGAGAGCTGAATTTCTCGAGGATTGAGGAACGTTCCCGTGATCCGGCCGAAACTGGTGCTGGTGACGGTGGTATTCGGCGTACCGAGGTGCGTGCGATTAAAGGCGTTGTAGAGTTCGGCCTGCACTTTGAAGCTCATGCCCTCGCGCACGACGACGCTCTTTTGCACGGTGATATCCCACTTGTTGATACCAGGGGCCCGCAGGTCGGCGGTCCGCGACGAGGAATAGCGCAGGGTGAACGGCTGCTGCGGAGTGAACTGCGTGGTGTCGAAATAGCGGTCGACGTTGAAGGGATTGTTCTCCGAGCGGGTGAGACGCTCGGAGCCGCCGAAGGCGAGCGGGGCACCCGACTGCACGGTGTAGACCCAGTTCACCTGCCAGTTGCCGGCAATGCGCTTCAGCGTGGGATTGGAGGAATTGACAAAGCGGCGTCCGGGGCCGAAGGGGAGTTCGTAGTAGCCGTGCGTGACGAGGCGCTGGGGGCGGTCGGAGTCGGAGATGATCTTCTCCGGCTTGGCGGCGTTGGCATTCAAGTAGGAGGTGAGTTCCATCAACTTCGAGTTCGTGTAGGCGATGCCGAAGTAGAGTCCGCTGGCGAGGCGCTTGCTGATTTCGAGTTGCAGCGAGTGATAGGAGGACCGGCCGATGGGGAGGCTCGACTGGGTGACGCCGGTGTATTGCGGGAAGGGACGCAGCAACTGGAGCACGGTGGTGGTGGGCTGGCTGAGCGCACTGGTGGGATCGGTGATGACGCCGGCGAAGGGATTGGCGACGCGGGCGTTGAGGCGTGTGCGGAGGTCGAGGAACTGATCGGCGTATTGATTGATGTTGCGCGAAATGGTGAGACGCTGGGTAAGCGATCCGACGTAGCTGGCCTGAATGGACAGATTGCCGGGGAGCACGAATTGGAAGCCCTGGGAGAACTGCTGATTGAGGCCATGGCGGAACACCGGGAGGAAGTCGGAGCCACCGGCGGCGCCGGCGGTGACGGACTGCCCGACTCCGGTGAGCAAACCTCCGGCGGCTCCGGGGGGCTGCGAGAGTCCGTTGGGGAAGGGATTGCGCAGCGTGTTGAATGGCGTGAGGTTGTTATCGAGCGAAGTCACCATCTGGGTGTTCAGGGAGAAACCGTCGAGGCGGTAGTTGGAGATGATGTTGGGGATGTAGAAGAGGCCGTAGCCGCCGCGCATGACCATCCAGTTGGTGAGGCGGTAGGCGTAGCCGGCGCGTGGCGCCCAGATGGCGGACGGCATGTGGAGGTGCTCGCGCGGAGTCTCGCCGGAAGCGAGGAAGCGCAAGCCGCCCTTGACGTTCAGCGCGGCCAGTTCGGGGATGGGGGAACGGGCGTAGTTGGCTTTGGCTTGCGCTTCGACGGGGCTGGCGACAGCGAGATCGAGGCCGGCGTTGCCGCGGTTGAAGCGGTCCGTGGCGCCATTTTCGTGTTCGAAGCGCAATCCGAGGTTCAGAGTGAGGCGGGAAGTGGCTTTCCAATCGTCCTGGAAAAACGTGGCGTGATAGGTGGCCTGGAGGGCGGGGGCAGCATTGATATCGGCGGAACCGCTGTTGGGCGTGCCGAGGAGGAAGGCGGCGAAATCATGGCCGGCATTGGCGGAGACGCGCGTGGGATCGGGCCCTTGGGTGAAGGCTCGGCCGAAGTTGAAGATGCCGGCCGAGCGGTTGGGTGCGAAAGAATTCTGCTGCGAAACCATGTAGCGATAGCCCCACTTGAGGGCATGGCGGTTCATCGTGTAGTGGAGGTTGACCTGCGGATTGTAGACGTTGATGAAGGTGCTGGAGGGAACGCGCCCCGCGCCGAGGTTTTCCACGTCCGCGTCGAGCATGGCAAAGCGCGGGAAGTTGGCGTAGGCGATGTTGCGGGCGAAGACATCGGGAAAGCCGAGGGTGCGGATATCGAATCCCTGGCCGTACATGATGTTGGCGTCGAAGTAGCGGGTGAAGCCCATGCGGGCGTCGAAGACGGTGCGGGGATTGACGACGTAGGTATAGCCCATGCCGGCGCCGATGTTGCCGCGAGCGAACTCATCCTGGCCGCCGGTGGGGTTGCCGGCAGCGCGGCAGCAGGCATCTCCGTAGAAGGCGCTGGAGGGATCGGTGCGATGATTCCAGCCATAGCGGAAGAAGAGGCTCTGGCTGACGTTGATCTGATGATCGACGCGTGAGGCGAGGCTGGCCCATTTGCGGCCGTTGATCTGCGGGTTCTCGAAATTCTGCAAGCTGCCCGAGGTGGGAACGACATTCGGTGAGGGATAGAACTTGAGGGCATTGACGGAGATGGGATCGAAGCGCTGGGTGGGAATGGTGTTGCCAGGGAACGGCGAACGCACGAAGCCGTTGCCCTGTGCGGCGGTGGTAGCGGGATCGAAGATGGTGAAGGGCCGGCCGGAACGGTCGAGGGATTGGGAGAAGTTGCCGGAGCGTTCGAGGGGCGTGGGGACGATGGCGCGGGCAAAGGCGTTGCCGCGAATCTGCGTGCCTTCGAAGTTGAAGAAGAAGTGTGTGCGGTCTTTGCCGTTGTACAGTTTGGGGATGCGGAAGGGACCGCCGAAGGAAGCGCCGTAGGTGTTCTGCTTGAACTCGTTCTTGCGGCTG
>CALFYN010000509.1 GCA_937952345.1 uncultured Acidobacteriota bacterium | reverse complement strand
CGAAAACGCCTTCAATCCGCCATCCACAATCGCCGTATCGTCCTTCGGCTTGCTCACCACCGTCGTCAGCACGAACAGCGCATTCTTGAAATCCGTATAGATCTCACTCCCCGACTCGCTGCCGATCCGCGCATAGTCAATGTCCATGAACATGAAGCTGCCCGGCTGCAACTCCGTGATGCCCTCGATATGCGAGTCGATATTGTAAGTCCCCGTCGATCCCCCCGAAAGCCACGGACACGCAATCCCTTTCTTCTCCAGTGCCCGACGCGTATCCACCGCCGGCGTCATCGCTTCAATCGAAACCTTCTTACGATTCTCGAATCCCTTGGCGTGCGACGCATGGCCCGCATACGCCTGAATCCCCTGCAATCGCAGGTTCGGCAGCTTCGCAATCGCTTCGCCCAGCGCTACCGCCGGATCCCCGGGCATGATGCCCGTGCGCCGTCCCACCCACAGATCAATGGCCACGTTCAGCCGCACTTTCGCCGCGCCCGCCGCATCGTTCAGGTCGCCCGCGTTCTGCGCATTGTCCACGACATAGATGATGTCCGGATGCTTCTTGGCAATCGCCACAGCGCGCTCGATCTTGTGCTTGCCGATCACCGCCGTGGTCACCAGCAATCCGTTCACGCCGTTCTCCACAAAGGCCTCGGCTTCGCTCAGCTTCGCCGCGCACGCGCCCACCGCGCCCTGCCCGATGATGTACTTTGCGATCTCCGGACATTTATGCGTCTTGCCATGTGGCCGGATGGCACGGCCCTTGCTCTTCACGTAGCCCACCATCCGTTTCACGTTCCCTTCGAACGCGTCCAGATCCACAATCAACGCGGGCGTGGGCAGATCCGCTTTGCTCAACTTCCCCTTCACATCGCCGCGCGCGATCATGCGGTCGATCTCGGCATACGTGTAAGAAGATTTGGCAGCGTAAAGGGCCGCCGCGGATAGGCCAGTGGCAAGCAAGGAACGTCGAGTGGTCATGCGGTTCAGTATACCGCTGTACCAGTCACCTCATTCAAAATCGCTTCGTAGCGCTCGCGCAACCCCGTCGCCTTGGCCTCTTCCTCGAACAGGCGCTTCATCTCCGCCATCTCCGCATCGCTCGCCAGCCGCACCTTCGCCATCTCAAACAGGATGTTGTCTTCTTTCCAGATGTGCCGTCGCAGCAACTCCACGTACTCAGCCAGTGCCACGCGAATCGCGCTGGCTGCTTCCTGCGAGCCTGTCTTCGCCGCCGCCAGATGATTCCGCACCGCCGCCAGGCAGCGCCTTCCCAGGTCATGCTCATGCAGCATCACCGCGATCGGCCCGCCGTGCACTGGCATCCCCGCCGCTTCCAGCATGGGAAACAGAACACGCTCTTCTTTATGGTGATGGCTGCCATCGGCAAACGTCGCAAAGAAATCGAGAGCCGTTTCCACAAACTCCACGGGCAGTTGCGGGCCCCCCATCAATACACGAGACTCCACTTCCGCCAGCATCCGTTCAATCAACCGGTGCTCTTCGAGCAATACTGCAACCGGATGTTCCATCGCATTACCTCCACGAGTAGAATGCACCCGGTCGCATTGCAAAGCTGTGACCGAAGTCACCCCAGCGCTTTTCTCAGCAACGCGTAACTCTTCGGCACCGCTGTCGCCGGAGCCTCGTTTCCTTCCATCTCCAGCGACACCCACCCCTGAAATCCGGCCTTCCTGAGTAGCCCCGCGATCCGGCCATAGTCCAGATCCAGCGAATACCACACGCCACCGCCATGGTACGTCTTCGCCTGCACGATATTCGCCACCGGAGCCAGCTTCGCAATCCCCGCATACGGATCGCCCGGAAAATTCCCCGTGTCCATA
>CALFYN010000508.1 GCA_937952345.1 uncultured Acidobacteriota bacterium | reverse complement strand
GTCGGCCTCGAACGCCGCGGCTTCCCCGCCCAAACCATCAACGCCCTCCACAAAGCCCTCCGCATCCTCACCCGCGCCGGACTCAACACCACGCAAGCCATCGAGCGCGTCCGCAACGAAGTCCCGCCGTCCCCCGAAATCGACGATCTCATCGCCTTCATCCAATCCTCCGAACGTGGCGTAATCAAGTGAAGTACGGACTCATCGCCGGCAATGGACGCTTCCCCATCCTCGCCCTCGAGGAAGCCCGCAAGCTTGGCCACCAGGTCGTCGCCATCGGCATCGAAGAAGAAGCGTCGCCCGATATCGCCACCCTTGCCTGGAAAACACACTGGATCTCCCTTGGCGCGCTCAGCAAGTTGATCGACATCCTCAAAGGCGAAGGCATCACCGAACTCGTCATGGCCGGCCAGGTCAAGCACGTCCAAATCTTCTCCTCCATCCGTCCCGACTGGCGGCTCGCCAAACTCCTCTTCTCGCTCCGTGAAAAGAACACCGATGCCTTGATCGGAGGCGTCGCCAAAGTCCTCGCCGACGAGGGCATCCATCTGCGCGATTCCACCTTCCTCCTCAAGCCCCTCCTCGCCGACGGCGGCAGCATGACGAAGCGAAAGCCCACCTCCGAGGAAGAACGCGACATCCACTACGGACGCCGCATCGCCAACGCGCTCGCCGGCTTCGACGTCGGCCAATCCGTCGCCATTGCCGAGCGAGCCTGCCTCGCCGTCGAAGCCATGGAGGGCACCGACGAAATGCTGCGCCGCGCCGCCACCCTCGCCAACGGCCGTAAGATCAGCCTCGTGAAAGTTTCCCGCCGCCGCCGTCACATGTTGTTCGATGTCCCTGTCGCCGGCCCGCGCACCATCGCCACCATGCGCGAAAACGGCGCCACCGTGCTCGCCGTCGATGCCGGCCGCACCCTCCTGCTCGACCGCGAGGAGATGCTTGCCGCCGCCAACGAAGCTTCCATCGCCGTCATTGGATACACTCCCGAGGAAGAAGCATCATGAACCCCATTCGCCTCGCCGTCATCGGCGCCGGAGCCTTCGGCCAAAACCACCTCCGCGTCATCCGCGAAAATCCCCGAGCCCAACTCACCGGAGTCCTCGACACAGACCTGCCCCGCGCCACCCTCGCCGCGCAATCCAACAACTGCGCCGTCTTCCAATCCCTCGATGAACTCAAAGGCAACGTCGATGCCGCCATCGTCGCCACGCCCACATCCACGCACGCCGATGTCGCCTGCGCCGTGCTCGCCCAAGGCATCGATGTCCTCGTCGAAAAGCCCATCGCCTCCGATCTCGCTTCCGCCCGGCGCATCATCGACGCTTCCCCTGGCCGCATCGTCCAGGTCGGCCACCTCGAGCGGTTCAACGCCGCCGTCCTCGCCCTTCGCAAGATGGTCACCACGCCGCTCTTCTTCGAAATCCACCGCATGAGCCAGTTCACCGCGCGCAGCCTGGATGTCGACGTCGTTCTTGATCTGATGATTCACGACATCGACCTCGTCCTCGACATGGTCGGCGCACAGCCAGAAGAGATCCGCGCCGCCGGCATCTCCATCCTTTCGAAGAAAGTCGACATCGCCAACGTCCGCCTTGCATTTTCCACCGGCTGCGTCGCCAACATTACCGCCAGCCGTGTCAGCACCGAACGCGTCCGCAAGATGCGTCTCTTCCAGCCTAGCCAGTACGTTTCCATCGACTACTCCCGCCAGGACGGCGCCGTCTTCACTGTCGGAGCCGAACAGAAAATCTCCTTCCAAACCCTGCAGGTCTCCAAGGTCGAACCGCTCAAAGCCCAGCTCGATTCCTTCCTCGATTCCATCGAATCCCGCCAGGCTCCCGCATGCGGCGCGCCACAGGCAACACAGGCTTTGGAGGTCGCCTCCGGAATCCTTGCTAAAATTGAGGAGCACGCATCTCTGGTGGCGCAAACTCTGGCATCTGCTCCATGAAGTCTCTGGCAGACTCCCCGGTCCATTCATCCCCTGAGCCCGAGTTCTTACTCTACTTCGACGAAGCCCCCAGCCGAGGCCCCATCCTCCGCGCCGCTGCGGTTTCCGTAGTCCTCCACATCATCGTCACGACTATTCTCGCCTCCGTCGAATTCCACGCCACGCCCATCCGTCCCGGCGGCAATCTGAACGTCGCCATCCGCCGCGTAACGCCTCTTGTCGTCCCGCCCGACGTCCTCCGGGAACTCACCCAGCGTGCTCCCCAAACCCGCGAAGTCAGCCGCGAGTTCAACGTCGAAAACCTCATCCCGCGCCCGGAGATGAAGAAATCGCCGCCCGCGCAGCCCGCCGTTTCCCCCAAGCCGCAAGTTGGCATCCCCGCGCCGGCAGCCCTTCCCGATGCCCCGCAGATCGCCGCCTCCGCGCCGCAAACAACCTCGCTCCCGCCCCCTGGCTTCGGCGTCACCAACCAGCCTCCTCCGCCACCTCCGCAGATCCAAACACAGGAACAACCGAAGCTCGCCTTCGAAAACGTACCCGGCACCGGCCGCGGTTCGGGCAATGTCAGTGGCGGAGCCTCATCCCCCAAAATCAACATCCCGATGCCCAAGGCGAACCTCGACGAAGCCGTGGCCCGCGTCTCCAAACGCCCCGGCGGAGGGATGGTCGTCGGCGACGAAACCGAGGCCATTCCCAGCATCGGCCAATCACTCGGCCAGCAGCCCACGCCCGGAAAAATGGGCAGCTCTCTCGAGCTACTCAGCGATCCCCAAGGCGCCGATTTCCGCCCCTACCTGCTGCGCGTGCTCACCTCCGTGCGCCGCAACTGGTTTGCCGTCATCCCGGAGAGCGCCCGCCTCGGACGCCGCGGCAAAGTCGTCGTCCAGTTCGCCATCTCCCGCGATGGCAAAGTCCCCAAGCTCATCATCGCCTCGCCCTCCGGCGCGGATCCACTCGACCGTGCCGCCGTCGCCGGCATCAGCGCCTCCAATCCCTTTCCGCCTTTGCCATCCGATTTCAAGGGCACCGAGGTCCGCCTGCAGCTCGTCTTCGTCTATAATGGACCGCGTTAATGCGATTGCGTCTCGACCCCTGGCCCGCTGAGTTTGATTCCCCCCTCGCCATCGAAGAAGCCGCTTCCACCACCCGCCACATCGACGCGACTGTTGAATCCCACGAATGGGCCGCAATACCTGCCCACGACGCCGTCGCCTCCTGCTGCTTCGTCGATGGCGTCCGCCGCGTCGAAGCCCGTGTGCTCGGAGACATCAGCGGAGCCCTCGTCCATGGCCTGCTCGGCACGCTTGCCGCCGGCTTCGTGCGCGCCGCCGATTCCACCGCTCAATTCGGTGACATCCACGTCCACCGCTACCTCATCCTCGGGAAAGGCGAAGCGCAATCCATGTCTCTCCGCATCGGCGGGCAATCCCTCGAATTCGTAGCGCACTCCACCGCGCACAACTCGCCCGACGGAGTCCTCGCCGAACTCCAAAGCCTCATGCGCATGGCCGAATCCCGCATCGCCGAACAACTCGCCTCGCAACACGGCTGCGTCTTCGTCGATGGCCTCAGCTATCGCGCCACCGGCCGCTACGACGTCATCGGAGTCATCAAGCGTATTCTCGAACCCTATCTCCCGCCGGACCAATTCGCCCTCGTCGAAACCCTCCACAAAGGCGAGCGCACCCCGCTCTTCCGCATCATCGACCCCACCTACGAGCGCTACTCCTGCTTCCTCCGCCTCGCCGATCCGCGCCCCTTCGATCATCCGCTCGCCGGTGCCGTCCGCATCGAAATCGGGGCCGCCGTCGGCATTGAGCGAGCCACATCGCTCGCGTCGCTCGCCGCCGGCATGCTCCCGCGATTCGCTTCTTCACCCACGCGCGATCCCCGCGCTCCGCAAAACCTGCTCCCCGTCGGCGCCCTCGAAAGCGAAATGCGCCGCCGCATGGGAGACACCACGCTCATCCGCAGAGCCATCGAAAAAACCCTTCACCAACAAACAGGGCAGTAACACCCAGGAGCTCAGAACGAGTCGCACTCCCGGTACGCAGCGATCACAGCCATCTCTCCATCCTTCCCTGGCCGGCTGTTGCCATGCTCCATCCCCACCACTCCGTCGAACTTCTTCACGTTGTGCAACCAGCGGAAAATGTTCTTGTAGTGGATCTCGCCCGTGCCCGGTTCCTTCCGCCCGGGATTGTCTCCCACCTGGATGTAAGCGATCTCATCCCAGGACTTCTCCATATTCGGAATCAGATTTCCCACATCGATCTGCTGATGATACAAATCATCCAGGATCTTACAACTCGGCGAGTTTACTGCCTTGCAAAGCGAATACCCCTGCGGCACCGAACGCAAATACAAGCCCGGATGATTGGCGTACCAGTTCAGCGGCTCCATCACCATCACCAGCCCGGCCGGCTCGCACACTTCGCACATCACCTTCAGATTCGCCACGCAGTTGGCAAATTGATACCCCGGATCGAGCGCCAGGCTCACAGCCCCCGGAACAATCGTCGTCCACTTGGCATTGAGCCGCTTCGATGCCTCCACCGCCGTCTTCATCTGCTGCCGCAGCATATCCTGAAACTCGCGTGTCGTCTTGCTCACAAAATCGGCGGATTTGAAATCGTTGTAGGAAACGAACACGCCCATCTTCAGGCCGTGATCGGCCAGCGCCTTGCCGATCTTCTCCTGCAACTGCGGCTCGCGGCGCATCGCCCCGTTATCTTCCCAGCCCGTGAATCCCTGGTCCGCCGAGAACTTGATCTGATCAATGATGTCCTCTCCCGCCGAATGCCGGAACATGCCCGGATGCGGTCCATACCGCAGCTTGAACCTGGCGCGATTCGATTGCGCGGAAACGGATGCGGACGCGGCGAGCGCGCCGGCAGCAAACAATGTGCGGCGGGTCATGCTGATTATTCTCCCTGAATACGAACGTTGCGAAATGTGCCCATGTCAAAGAAACTGCCGATCCCCACCTTGCCCGCCCCCAGGCTCATATCCACGGCGCGCATGGCCGGCGAAGTCGCCCCATCCACCCACACGTCCACCCGTCCCGTTGTGCCGTCATACGCCAGCTTCACCTTGTGCCAGACGCCGTCTTTCAGCGTCGCCGGACCCTCCTCGGAACTGATCCGCACCCGGTCTCCCCCATACACATGAAAAATGCCGTTGTGCACCACAGCCTGCTTCGCCGAATCCACTGACAGGTGCGCGTAGTTGAAGTGATCCTTGTCGCGCCAGGCGTACACAAGAATCAGTGAGTTGTGGCGCTTGCGAATGTGCGCCGGCTCAGCCTGCATCTCGGCCTCAATGGTCACTTTGGTAAAGTCGGCCGTCTCCGCCAGCAGATATTGCGAGGGACGGCGCGGCTGAGTCGATGGCCTCGGCACCAGCAAATGCAGCACCCCATCTTCGAATTTCCAATCGGCGGGGATCGGCGCGCGCCATTTCAGCCCAAAAGCGGAAATGTGGTCCTCAGCAAAGGCAGGCAGGATGGCAAGCAGGAGAAAGAGCAGACGCATGAGTGGGAGGTCTCCACAAACAGCACAACACAGAACTACAGCAGAGAGCAAACACGAAGAGAGGCGGCAAAGTCACGTCCAATCCCTCGTGTAATATGGTCCTCGCCATCAACTTGCCCTACGGCAAAGCGCTTTCACTGGCGCATTCCGGACGATCCACATTCACGAACTACGGGATGGATGAGACTTGTGCCGCCCCTCCAAAGTTGCCCGGTTCTACTAGGCACCTCCTTCGTTCTTTCGAGTGCCGGAAGGTGTCTTTCTCTCACCTTCCAACTTCATAATGCGCCCGATTTTCGGATGTGTCAATGCTCTTGTTCGGAGATTTTTTACTGAGTGGCTATATGCCCGGATTACCCCCGGAAATAGGGATATGCACCAGTGTCACCACCCCCGATTCCAACCCCTTTTCCAGCGCTCCCGCGATCTCCCCTGCGTCCTCGATTCGCACTCCCTGCGCACCCAACGATCGCGCCAGCGCGTCAAATGCGATCGGCCCCAATTCGCTCGCAATCGCACACCCAAACTGCTTCACATGCCCCGAATGCGTGATGCCCCACTTCTGATCGTCAGCCAGCAAAATCACAAACGGAAGGCCCTGCCGCGCCGCGCATTCCAGCTCCGCCACCGTGAAGGTAAACGCCCCATCGCCCGACAGCAATACCACTGGCTTGCCCGGCCGCGACAGCCGCGCTGCCATTGCCGCACCCAAACCATATCCCACCACGCCGCTCCGCCCGCAGGTCAGCCAATGTCCCGGATAGCGCCTCTCCGTCAGCAAGTGATGCGCCCATTGCCCGATGCTGCCTCCATCGATGATCAACGTCGCATCTTCCGGAAGCACGCGTTCCAACGCATCGATGATATCGAGCGCATGCGTCCGGTCCGCCATCCGTTGCCTCTCGCCTGTGGCCCTCACGCGCGCGCTGAAATCCTGGCGCATCCGCCGCGCCTCCCCCAGCCACCGCCCGGCCAGTTGCATCTCCGCTTCCACCAACAGGCCCCATCCCCGATCGAGCCGCAGTACCCTCCCCGCCCTTTGCAGATACCCAAGCCGGTAGTCCACCGCCGCCCCCGCCAGCACGATGCAATCGGCCTCGGCCACCAACCCGGGATCGCACGTCAACGCGCCCACCACGCCTAAGAAACATTCGTGCGGCCGGTCACAGATCCCCCTGTCCCAAATCGGCGTCTGCACTGGGATCGCATTGCGTTCGGCAAACCGCAGCAACGCCGCGCCCTCGCCCGAATAGTACACGCCGCTGCCGGCAATAATCAGCGGGCGTTCCGCCGCCGCCAGCGCAGACCAGACTTCCGCCGCCCTCGCCGCATCCGCACCCGCCGGCGAGCCCGCCGGAGCCGCCCCAAACAAGCGCTCTTCCTCTACCACCGCCCTCTGCACGTCCATCGGAAACATCAGATGCACCGGACCCTGAGGCGCCGCCATCGCCGCACTCCACGCCTCATCCAACATCTGCTCCACCCGGTCCGGCACCGCAATCATCCGCGAATGCTTCGTCACCGGAGCCGCTACCGCCACCTGATCGCAATCCTGAAAGCAGCCCGCCCCCAGATGCGTCAGATTCGCCGATCCGCTGATGTACAGCATCGGCGCCTGATCGAACCACGCATTCATCACGCCCGTCAGAGCATTGGGCACGGCCACGCCGCTCGAACTCGCGCACACGCCCGGGCGCTTGGTCAGCCGCCCCGCTGCCTCGGCAATGTATCCGGCTGTCTGTTCATTGCGCACATCGATGAGCCGGATCCCTGCCCGCCGTGCGGCATCGAATAACGGATCCAGTCCATGTCCGCAGAGCGTTGCGATCCACTCTACTCCACGTTGCTTCAATCCTTCGGCAAACCAATCGGCGGCTGTTCGTTGCATCGTCCGTCAGCTTACCGCATTGCCACAAATTCGGGGAACTTTCCGCCACCGGAATGGCAATCCCCTGCGAGAGGAAATCGATGCACAGACTTATTCCGGCCCTCGCGCTCCTGCCGGCCGCCACCCTGGTCGCCGCCCCAACTGCCGAGGAAATCCTCGTCAAGGCCCGCAAGGCTCTCGGTAAAGTGAACACCCTCAAAACCCTCACCGTCACCGGTACCCGCCGTATGAGCCTGGATACGCCCGACGGTTCCCGTACCACCTCCCGCGAAGTCGCCATGGATTTCCAACTACCCGCCATGTTCCTCAAAGCGGAAACCCTCGAACTCCCCAACGGCATGGAAGGGCCCACTATGGTGGAAGGTCTCAATGGCGAAATCGCCTGGCGCGACACCCGCAACGTGCCCACCGGAGCCAACATCATCATCCGCACTGCTCCGCCTCCCGGCGCCGGCGCACAGGACACTGCCGCCGCTGACCGTGCCCGCACACGCCAACTGCGGCACAACTATCTTCGCCACATCCTCATCTACACCCTCACCCCGCCTCCCGGCGAGAATATCAAGTTCGATGTCCTCGGCGAGGCCGAAGCAAGCGATGGCAAAGCCTGGATCATCGATGCCGCCGGTTCCGACGGCTTCCAGATGCGGCTATTCATTGATCAGCAGAGCAATCTGCCGCTGATGGCTTCCTGGCGCGGGCTGCAATTGCCCAAACCCATCATGCGCACCATGCGCATGGAGGGGCACAACGCGGCCGAGGC
>CALFYN010000507.1 GCA_937952345.1 uncultured Acidobacteriota bacterium | reverse complement strand
GCGATCGAAACCACGCCCTTACGGTCCTTGTAGCTGCGGCCTGTAGACTTGCTCGCCGCCGGAGCCAGCGACCCGAAGCCGTACCCGCTGGCGATGAACACATGGCGCATGTTGGCGCTCAACGCCACGGCCGTCGGATACCAGCCGGTGGGAATGAAACCGAGCACTTGCCCATCAGACTTGGAAACATCCACCACGGCGACAGCGTTGTTGGCTGCGTTCGCCACATACAACGCTTTCCCATCCGCGGTCACCGCCAACGCATTGGGCGAACTGCCGAGCGGTGCTTTGGCGAAGGGGCGCACATTGATCGCGCCCAGAACATTCATGGAGTTGGTATCCAGCACCGTCACCGAATCGCTATTGGCATTGGCGATGTAGAGGCGATGAGTACCGCCATGCAACGCCATCCCGCTGGGATGCAGCCCCACTTCGATTTCACGAACCACGCGGCGCGCCTTCAGATCGACGATGGAGACAGTACCGCTCGATGGAATCCCCGTACGCGGATCGACCACGATGGGGAAGTTGGGATCCACTTTGTCCTCGGGCCGCGGCTTGCGTCCGCCCCAATTGGTGACGAAGGCTCTTTCCCCATCCGGCGAAATCGCGACCGTGTAGGGATAGTTGCTCACAGGCACTTGCTCCACCGCCTGCGTAGCAGTATCGACGATGGCTACCGCGTGCTTCAGATTCAGCGCCGCCACCAGCGTCTTTCCGTCTTGGGAAAGCGCCAGCCCACTGGGAGCGCTGCCGGGAATCGCAATGGCGCCGGCGTCGCGGAACTCGCCATTCTCCGCGCGGCGGAACATTTTGATGTCATGATTCTGCCCGCCGCCTACGTACAGCATCGACCCATCGGGGCTGAACACAACCCCCGCGAAGCTGTCGCCGACCGGCAAAGTCTGCAGCAACTTGCTCTCCGTGGTGGAAACCAGATGCACGGCACGCGGTGCGAAGTTGCTGCCTGTAACGACGGCGAGAGTAACGCCATCCGGCGCAAGGGCCATGCCGAGCGGCCGGTCGTTCACTTCCACATGCTCACCGGCGGGAGTAATGTATTGGCCCGTGGGCAGCAGATAGGCGCCATCGGACTGGCGGCCGATTCTGGCAACATGCAAAACACCGTAACCGCAGAAGGCGGCGAGCAAAACAAGGAAAGCAACTCTACGTAGGGGCATGTGACCTCGAATATTCAGGATACTGATACCAATGGACCGCGGACGAATCAATCATTACTACCGCAACTTCCTGCTGAACGGAATTGTCCCGTTCTGGTGGAAGCACGGCGTGGATCAAACGCACGGCGGCGTGCTCTCCTCCATGACGGAGGAAGGTGTATTGCTCAGTGAGGACAAGTATCTCTGGTCGCAGGGAAGATGGGCCTGGGTTGCCTCCGCGCTCTACAACCGCATCGAAGCGCGGCCGGAGTTCCTGGAATCCGCGCGGCAAACAGTGCGATTCCTGCTAGATCATGGACGCGATGAACAAGGGCGCTGGGTCTATCGCACCACCCGCGATGGACACGTCATCGATGTCCACACCAGCATCTACGCCGATTGCTTCGCCGTCTATGGCATCAGCGAATACTACCGCGCCGCCAAGGACGAGCAGGCATTGCAGGTGGCGCTGGATACCTTCCACCGCGTCTGCCGCCGCGTGGAGGATGAGGATTTCGATGAAGTGGCGCCCTACCGTTTGCCGCGCGGGCGCAGGCCGCACGCCGTGCCGATGATCCTTACGGAAGTGGCCAATGAGTTGGCGCAAACCACCGGTGATGCGTCCATCGAGCGCGCCGCCGACGAGTACGCCATGCGCGTCGTCAACCACTTCGTGCGCGAAGAGCGCGACCTGTTGGTGCTGGAGTTTCTCGATCGCAATTACCAGCCGCTGCCCGGCCCCGAAGGCGCAGCCGTCATGCCGGGGCACGGCATCGAATCGATGTGGTTCGTCATGCACTGGGCTCGGCGCAAAGGCCGCGCCGACGTGATCCGAAAAGCGGCCGCCGTCGTGAAGCGGCAACTCGAGGCCGCGTGGGATCCGGAATACGGCGGCATCTATCTCGGCATCGACGCCGATGGCGGGCCGCCGTTCCTGGCGAATGCCGAAAAGAAGATCTGGTGGCCGCACACAGAGGCGCTGTATGCACTGCTGCTGGCCCACGAACTGACCGGCGAATCCTGGTGCGAGGAATGGTTCCACCGCGTGGAGGATTGGTCCCTGCGGCACTTCGCCATGCCGGATGCCGGCGAGTGGCGGCAGCGCCTCGACCGCGCCGGCCAGCCGATTGCCGAATTGATCGCGCTGCCCGTGAAAGATCCGTTTCACTTGCCGCGCGCGGTCATCCTCATCGCGCAGTTGACTGCTTGATCATTGCCCGGCCGGCTTGGTAACGATGCGGCGAATCAAATTGCCGGCATTGCCCGCGAAACGCCCATCCACGTTGGGATCCTTCGGCGGCAACTTCCCGATGCGGTCCTTGTAGGGGCGCACTTTGTCCCCTAAGTTGTCCAGCGAATTCAGCGCCAGCAGCGCCGTGTACGCGCCGTGCTTCACCTGGTCGGAAAGCGCAATCAACACTTCGATGGCAGCCTTGGGATCGGCGGATGCAGCGGCAATCGCTTCCGCCGCGGCAATGCGCACGCAAACCGCGGGATCATCCAACATCTTTACCAGAGCAGGCGGATTGGCCTTGTTGATCAGCAGCCCGACGGCCGCCCAGTAACGTACGCCGCTATCGGCATCCGCCAGCCCCTTGATGAATTCCTCGTTCTTCGGACGCTCGGTTTGCGTGGCTCGCGAAGCGGCCCGAATGACCCGTTCCGCGTTATACAGCGAGGGATCGTGGCCCATCGCGTAAGGCGCTTTGCCTTTGGCGCGCGAATGGAATTCGGTTTCCGGCAGGAAGCCGATATCGCGGCTCTTGATTGCAAGATCGATCTGCGCCTTCCGCATCCGCTCCAGAATCTGGCGGTGCGCGGGCGAGCCCGCCAGGTTCTTCACCTCATCGGGATCGGTTTGCAGATCGTACAGTTCCTCGGCGGGCTTCGGCTCCCAGAACTTCCGCTGCGCCTCGTTCAGCTTGCCCGCCAGATACAGTTCGTGCCACTTGCGCGTGGTCGGAGTCTGGAACATGTAGGCGATGAACTGCCCGTAAATGCGATGCGGCATGTAGTTGCGAATGTAGACGTAGCGCTTGTCACGCAGGCTGCGCACCATGTCATAGCGCTCATCCATGCGGCCGCGGAAGCCGTAGATGTAGGGCTGCTCGGGCGCGGTGTTCGGCCCCAGAAACGCATGCCCATGCATGTGTGCGGGCCGCGCAATCCCGGCCAGGCTGAACAGCGTCGGCGCCAGATCGACGAACGACACCAGCCGGTCCGTGGTGCCGCCCGGCTTGTAATCCTTGGGCGCCAGATGCTTCCACTTGTCGGGAAAGTGTACCAGCAGCGGCACGTGCAGTCCTGAATTGTAAGGCCAGCGCTTGCTGCGCGGCATGCCGGATCCATGGTCGGAATAGAAAAATACGATGGTGTCCTGCGCCAGGCCATCGGCCTCCAGTTCACTGAGAACCTTCGCCGCCTGTTTGTCCATCACCGTGATGTTGTCGTAATACTGCGCCCAATCCTGGCGCACCTCGGGCGTGTCGGGATGATAAGCGGGCACGCGCACCTTCGCCGGATCGTGCACCGCCGTATGCGGACGCGTACGGATCTGGCTCTCATGCGTGATGGTGAAATTGAAAATCGCGAAGAACGGTTGCCCTGGCTTGCGATTGCGCCAGTGCGCTTTGTTGCTCGAATCGTCCCACACAGTGCCGGTGTGCTCGATGTTGTAATCCTCTTTTACGTTGTTCGAGCAGTAATAGCCCGCATCGCGCAAGTAGCAGGGATACATGCGCTGGCCGTCGGCGAGGCGTGTATAGCTGCGCATATGCTCCGCGCCGGTCGAGGACGGATACACGCCGGAGATCAGCGTGGTGCGCGCCGGAGCACAGACCGGAAAATTCGACCAGGCGTTGAGATAGCGCAGCGACTTTCCGGCGAGCTTGTCAATGTTCGGCGAAGTCGCGTAGGTGTCGCCATAGCAGCCGAGGTTGGCGCTCATGTCCTCGCACGTGATCCAAAGGATGTTCGGCTTGGCTGTGTTCTGCGCCCCGGCCACCGGCGCCAGCGCTGCCGCAACGGTTGGGAAAAATTGTCGTCTCTTCATGGTTAGCGATCCTTTCGTTCCAGTTCCGAGGGGAACTCCGCAGCCTTCCCGCGCCGGGGGTTGCGCCGATTCTGCTGGTTGCCGCGGTCAGGCCACAGCGGCATGTTGTTGCCCCCTGTTTCCTCCAGGATTTCAAACAGGCGAGTGCGCATCTGAGCAATGATCTTCTGATGGTCGGGGCTAAAGATGAGGTTCTTCGATTCGATGGGATCTTCCTGCAGATCGTATAGCTCATCGACGTCCCAGATGCCGTGGTAGCGGATGAATTTGAAGCGATCCGAACGGAGCGCGTGCATGGTGGGCGTTTGCGGAAAATTGCGCTCCCAGTAGTATTCGTAGAGCAGTTCCTTGCGCCAGTTGGCGGGCCTGCCCTGCGCGATGGGGAGAAAGCTTGCGCCGTCGAGCCCCTTCGGAATCGCAACGCCCGCGGCCTCCAGCACGGTCGGCATGATGTCGATGTTGGCCACCACTTCGTTCGCGGTGCGCCCGCCAGGGAAGAGTTCGGGACAGCGCGCCAGCATGGGCACGCGCATCGATTCCTCATACGCCGTGCGTTTGTCGATAAGCCCGTGTTCGCCGAAAGCGAAGCCGTTGTCACCCATGTAGATCACCAGAGTCGAATCGAGTTGGCCGCGTGCTTTCAGTTCGTCGAAGACGCGTCCCAGGCTCTCATCGACGGCCATCAGCGTCTCCGCGTATTGCTTGTAATAGTCGGCGATGTCGAGATCGGAGTGATAAGGATATTCCACGCCATGCCAGGAGTTGCGCTGATTCTGCACCCACATGGGACGGTGCTGCGCATATTCGCCAGTGGCGGCCATCGTCTTGGGGAAGACGAACTTCGCGTCTTTGTACTTCCCCTTGTGCCGCTCCGCCGGAGTGAATTCGGCGTGCACCGCTTTGTGCGAAAGATAGAGAAAATACGGCTGTTCCTTAGGCAGTGAGCGCAGCCAGTCGAGCGCATAGTCAGTCAACTCGTCCGTGATGTAGCCCTTCTGCGGGACACTCTTCCCATCGACATTCAAGGTGAGACGGCCGGGCAGGTACGTTCCCTGGCCGCGGAAGCTGACCCAATTGGTGAAGCCGGGTTGCGGAGCGTCGCTATCGGCGACCATGTGCCATTTGCCGAAAAAGCCAGTCTTGTAGCCCGCCTTTTGCAGATACGACGGAAAGAACGTCGTGCCTTTCGGAATGGGCGTATTGTTATCCACGATCCGATGCTTATGCGCGTAGACTCCCGTGAGCACAGACGCGCGGCTCGGCGAGCACAATGCTGTCGTGACGAATGCGTTCTTGAAGTGCAGCCCCTCGCGCGCCATGCGATCCATGTTGGGGGTTTCCAGCCATTCCTGGCCTTTCAGAAATCCCATCGCGTCGTAGCGCTGGTCATCGATAAGGATGAAGATTACGTTGCGCCGTTTGCTGGACTGCGCCGGGATTACAGCGGGTGCGGCCAAGGTGGATAGAAGCTGTCTGCGGGTCATACGTGGTCCTGGAAGCCTTCAGTGTACAAAACACCGGCATCAGCAGACACGCGAGCCTGTTTATGTTAGCTTTCCAGCATATGCGTTTTCTTGGCGGGTTCCTGCTCTCCCTGTCTCTATTCGCGCAGGTCGACACTAAGCTCTTCGACAACCTGAGCTATCGCTTCATCGGCCCCGCCGGCATGGGTGGCCGCGTCACGGACATCGAATCCATCCCCGGCCGGCCAAACATCGCTTATGTGGCCACCGGTGGAGGCGGCCTCTGGAAGACCACCAATCACGGTGTCACATGGACACCCATCTTCGAACGGCAGAACACGTTTTCGATCGGTGATATCGCCATTGACCCACAGAATCCCGAAGTGCTCTGGTTGGGCACGGGAGAGGCGAATCCTCGCAACTCCGTAAGCTTCGGCGACGGGGTGTATCGCTCCACCGACGGCGGGAAGACCTGGACCCACATGGGCCTGCAAGGGACGGAGCGCATCGCCCGCATTCTCATACATCCCCAAAATTCCAACATCGTGTTCGTGGGAGCCCTCGGGCATGCCTTCGGCCCGCATCCCGACCGCGGGGTGTTTGTCACCACTGACGGCGGAAAAACATGGCGGAAGACCCTCTACATCGACCCATCGCACGGCGTCGCCGACATGGACATAGATATGTCGAATCCCAATGTCCTCTACGCCGCGATGTGGCGTTTTGAGCGCAAGCCCTGGACGTTTTCCTCGGGAAGTCAGCAGGGCGGTGTGTTTCGATCCACCGACGCCGGCCAGACATGGAAGAAGATCGACAAAGGCTTGCCCAAGCTGATGGGGCGCGCCGGTGTGAAGATCGCACCTTCGCGTCCCGGCACCGTCTACGTGATCGCGGAATCGAAGGAAGGGTCGTTGTTCCGGTCCAACGATGGCGGTGAATCGTTCTCCAAGGTGACCGATAACGCCGACATTGTGTGGCGCGGCTTTTACTTCACCGACCTGCGCGTGGATCCCGCAAACGAGGAGCGGTTATACGCGCTCGCCTACACTGTGCAGCTTTCCACGGATGGTGGCAAAACCTGGAAGGATACGGCGGCGGAGATTCATCCCGACATGCATGTCATGTGGATCGATCCGCGCAATCCCGACTTCATCTGGCTCGGCACGGATGGCGGCGTAGCGTCTTCCTCGGACCGCGGCGCGAAATGGCGCTATCACAACAACATTCCTCTTGGGCAGTACTACCAGATTCACGCCGACAACCGGCAACCGTTTTATTTCGTGACAGGCGGCCAGCAGGATAATTCCACCTGGATCGGTCCCAGCAGAACGCGGGAATCTAAGGGCATCGCCAATGCCGATTGGCGCCTCATCACTGGAGGCGATGGTTTCCATGCCGTGTCGGATCCCGATAACCCCGACATCTTCCTCACCGAATCGCAAGGCGGGCGCATCGTTCGCACCGACTTGCGGACGGGTGAGCAGAAAGCCGTTGGCCCATCGCCGCGTTCGCAACTGCTCGCCGACGCAAAATACCGCTTCCATTGGAATACGCCGATCATTGCCTCGCCGCACGGAAAGAAGACGATCTACTATGCGGGCAACG
>CALFYN010000506.1 GCA_937952345.1 uncultured Acidobacteriota bacterium | reverse complement strand
CAAGCTCCGCGCCATGTTCCGCGACAGCCGCCTTGCAATGCGCCAGGTTCTTCTCCACCGTCGGGTCCGGATGGTGGTTCGGAAAATTCCCATCCATTTCGAAATACAATTCCACCGGGTCCACGTTCAGCTTTTGAAACAATGCGTGCAGCGTCGGACCCGCCGTCCCGTTCCCCGCATCCAGCACTACCTTCACGCGCCGCGCAAAGGCAAACTGCGAGGCCACCTCATCGACATAGGCCGGCATCACGTCCGCCGTCCGCAGCGTGCCCGTCCCTTGCTCGAAATCGCCGGCCTCGATCAGCCGCCGCAGATGCTGAATCGCTTCCCCGTAAATCGTGCTCTTCCCATGCATTACCTTGAAGCCGTTGTAATCCGATGGATTGTGGCTCCCGGTAATCATCACCCCACCCGCCGCGTGCAGATGAAACACCGAATAATACAGCAGCGGCGTCGGCACAACGCCGATATCCGTCACATCCAAACCGGTCGACAGCAGCCCCGCCACCATCGCATCGCGCAGCCGCTGGCCGCTTAGCCGGCAGTCGCGGCCAATGTGGATCTGCCTCTCGCCGTTGCGCCGGAAATACGTCCCGATCGCCCGGCCCAACAACTCAATGCCTGCGGAAGGCAAATCGACATCGGCCACGCCGCGGATGTCATACTCGCGGAAAATCGTCGGACTCAGCATAAACTCGCGCGCTTACATCCATTCCTTATAAAGCTCGACGATTTTCTTCGTCATCTCGGTCTCTTCCGCCGTATTATTCTCCAGCGGAGGACGCACCGGCCCGCCCTTCAGCCCGATCAGATCCATCATCGTCTTCATGATCGACACTTCGTAGCCGCGCTTGCGTTCGCGTAGCGCATACAGCGGATGGACAAACTTGTCCACCAACTGGTTCAGGCTCACGAAATCCTGCGCGATCCCCAACTCCGCCATCTTCAGCGACAACCGCGGCGCAACGTTCGAAATCGACGACGTGTACCCCTGCACCCCAATCGAAAAATACGGAGTGATGCAATCATCGCCCAGCCCGCCCAGCCACGCCAGCCGGTTGCCCAGCTTCGACATGATCTTCTGATACCGCCGCGCATCGCCCTGCCCGTCTTTCCAGATCTCCAACGTCGGAACCTTATCGGCCAGCCGCGCCACCATGTCCGGCGTGAACACCGCCCAGTCACGGCTGTAAATCGCCAGCGGCAATCCCGTCGCCCGGCCCACCTCCGCGTAGTAATCGTACAACCCCTCGGCCGGAGCATTCGTGTAATAAGGCGGCATCACCAGCAGCGCATCCGCGCCCGCCTTCTCCATCTCCCTGGCCATCTCCGCCGCAATCCGCCCGTTGTATCCAACGCCGCCGATCACCGGCATCTTGCCATTCGTCACCGCCACCGTCCGGCGCACCACTTCCACGTTCTCGCCCGGCGTCATCGAATACATCTCGCCCGTTCCCCCTGCCGCCACCAGCGAACAGAACGGGTGTTTGATCATCTCCAGCACATTAAATTCCAGCGCCTCGAGATCGATCGACAGGTCTTCTTTCTTAAACGGGGTAATGGGAAATCCGACAACACCCTTCAATTTGTCACGCAACATGGGAACTCCATTTCCAGACGGAATCAGTTTTTCTGAGCCAGCAGGCTATGCTTGCGGCCGTACAGATTGTATAAGAACAGCCCGATGATCAGCCAGCAGAAGAACCAGACCCACGTCTGCAACGGCAGGCTCAGCATCAGGACAAAACAGAAGAAAATCGACAAAATCGGCACCAGCGGCACCAGCGGAACGCGAAACCCGCGCGGCCGCTCCGGCTGCTTCTTGCGCAGCACCAGAACCCCCGCCGATACCATCGCGAACGCAAACAGCGTGCCGATATTGCTCAAATCGGCGAACGTCGCGATATCCCAAATCCCCGCCGGCAGCCCCACCGCGAACCCGGCAATCCACGTGCTGATATGCGGCGTCTGATACTTCGGATGCACTTTCGAAAAATACGCCGGCAGCAGTCCGTCGCGCGACATCGCAAACCAGACTCGCGCCTGCCCGTATTGAAACACCAGCAGCGAACTCAGCATCCCACCCAGTGCGCCCGTCGTCACCAGCGCCCGGATGTTATCCATGCCGATGTATTCCAGCGCCTTCGCCACCGGAGCCGGATTGTTCAGCGTCTTCCAATTCATCACCCCCGTCAACACCAGCGACACCGACACATACAGAATCGTGCAAATCACCAGGCTGACGATAATCCCGAACGGCAGATCCCGCTGCGGCCGCCGGCACTCTTCCGCCGCCGTCGAAACCGAATCGAATCCGATATAGGTGAAAAATACGATCGCCCCGCCCGTCAGCACTCCGCTGAATCCGTTCGGAAAAAACGGAGTCCAATTCTCCGTCTTCACCGACTTCGACGCCGCAAACACAAACAGCAGAATCGCGGCGATCTTCACCACCACCATAATATTGTTCGCCCGCGTCG
>CALFYN010000505.1 GCA_937952345.1 uncultured Acidobacteriota bacterium | reverse complement strand
CGGGGAGCCGAACCTGTTCCTGTTCAAACACTTCATCGTGTACATCGCGGAGCTGTAAACGAAGCAATGAGCAGATCTTTCCTGGATAGCGCGGTGGAAATCGCGCGCGAATCGGGTGCGTTGTTGTCGCATTACCTGGAGCGGCGGGTGGGGTTCGAGTTGAAGGGCGATTTCGACCTGGTGACGGAAGCGGACCGGGCGAGCGAACGGCTGATTGTGGAGCGGCTGCGGTCGTGGTTTCCGGCGCATGGGATTGTGGCGGAGGAAGGCGGCGGGCACGAGGGCAGTTCGGAGTACCGTTGGTATGTGGATCCGCTGGACGGGACGACGAATTTCGCGCACGGCTATCCGGTGTTCAATGTGACGCTGGCGCTGGAGCATGGCGATGAGATGGTGTGCGGGGTGATTTTCGATCCGGTGCGGCAGGAGATGTTCACGGCGGAGCGCGGCGGCGGGGCGTATCTGAACAACCGGAAGATTTCGGTTTCGAAGACGGCATCGCTGGCGGATACGCTGGTGGCGACGGGGTTTCCGAGCCGGAAGCGGCACTTGAATTACAACGTGCATTTCTATCATCAACTGGCGATGGGGACGCATGGCGTGCGGCGTGGCGGGGCGGCGGCGATCGATCTGGCGTATGTGGCGTGCGGGCGATTGGATGCGTTTTGGGAGTTCACGCTGAATCCGTGGGATATGGCGGCGGGGTTGCTGCTGGTGGAAGAGGCGGGCGGGCAGACTTCGGACATGCGAGGAGGACAGGTGCATTTGCGGGCTCCGCACGTGGTGGCGGACAACGGGCATGTGCATGAGGAACTGATTGGGTTGTTTGGGGAGATTTTCGCGAATGAATACCGGTTTCCGCTGCCGGTGGTTTCGCGTTAGGCGGGGGATGGCGGAGAGGGAGGGATTCGAACCCTCGGTACCGGTTTTAGTCCAGTACGACGGTTTAGCAAACCGCTGCTTTCGACCACTCAGCCACCTCTCCGCGAGGCACGGTCAGGTCGAACAATAGACAGTTTAGCACAGCCGTGCAAATCAACTTTTGGCTTTTGCTTTGCGCCAGAAGGCGGGTCGGATTTTGCGCTGCATGGTGGCGATGGGTTGCGGGGGCCCGTCGTCGATGCGGAATGTGCCGGCGGCGCGGTCGATGGCGACGTTGAGGACTGTAGTTCCTCCCTCGATGTAGTGGCGGATGCGGAGGTGCATGACGTGGTCGCTGGTCCATTTGACCGAGGCGTCCCAGGAATCGCCCGTCCAGAGGTCGAGGATGATTTCGCCGGATTTTGCGTCGCTGATTCGTGGGGAGCAGATTTCGTGCGACATGCGGCCCGTGCTGATGGCCCATTCGACACGAGTGCGGCGGTCGGGGGATAGAGTTTCTTCGCTCATTGCTTAAGCCAGGATTTCACGGATGACGTTGCCGTGGACGTCGGTGAGGCGGCGATTGATGCCGTTGTGGAGATAGGTGAGGCGCGTGTGATCGATGCCGAGCAGGTGCAGCAACGTTGCGTGGACATCGTAGCAGTAGGTGGGCTTGTCGACGGCTTTGTAGGACCAGTCGTCGGTGGCTCCGTAGGTGACTCCGCCCTTGATGCCGCCGCCGGCGAGCCAGGTGGCGAAGCCGAAGGGATTGTGATCGCGGCCCTTGCTGCCCTGGCTGCAGGGCATGCGTCCGAATTCGGTGGTCCAGTAGACGATGGTGTCGTCGAGCAGGCCGCGCGATTTGAGGTCTTTGATCAGAGCGGCGATCGGCTTGTCCATGGCGACGCCCATGTCCCAGTGATCCTTGGCGAGGTTCTCGTGGCTGTCCCAGTTGCGGCGGGGGAAGCCGTTATCGGCTCCGCTCCAGACCTGAACGAAGCGGACGCCACGCTCGATGAGGCGGCGGGCCACCAGACAGCGGCGGCCCATCTCTTCAGTGAGCGGGTTGTCCATGCCGTAGAGGTTGCGGGTGGCTTCGGATTCGCCCCGAATTTCCATCACTTCGGGGGCGCTGAGTTGCAGCTTGGCGGCCATCTCGTAGCTTTGGATGCGGGCGTCGAGGCGGGAATCGTCGGGGCGCGCGGCGCGGTGCTGCTGGTTGATCTTGCCCAGGAGGGCGAGGCCGTCACGCTCGCTGTCCTTGGAGATGAATTTGGCGCTGGATGGAGGGAAGAGATCGTGAATGGGGTTGGGCGTGCCGATGCGGATGGTGGTGGCCTGGTGGGCGGCGGGCAGGAATCCGGAAGACCAGTTGGCAGGGCCGTTGGGCGGGACACCACGGGGATCGGGAAGGACGACGAAGACGGGGAGGTTGTCGTTGAGCGAGCCCAGGGCGTAGGAGATCCAGGCGCCGGCGCTGGGGAAGCCGGGGAGCACGAATCCAGTGGCCTGCATGAACGTGGCAGGCCCGTGGATATTGGACTTCGAGACCATGGAGTGGATGAAGGCGATGTCGTCGACGCAGGTGGCCTGGTGCGGGAAGAGTCCGCTGACCCATTTGCCGGACTGGCCGTGCTGCTTCCATTCCCAGGGGCAGGGCATGACGACGCCGGGATTGCTTTGGAAGAGTTCGACTTTTTCGCCGGGATCCCATTTCTGGTTGGCTTTTTGGATGAGCAGGGGCTTGTAGTCGAAGGAATCGCACTGGCTGGCGGCGCCGGACATGAAGAATTGAATGACTCGTTTTGCTTTCGGCGCGTGGTGGGGGCCGCCGTTCGATTGGGCCATCATGTGGCTGAGGGCGACGCCGCCTAATCCGCCGCCGTAGGTCCAGAGGAAATTGCGTCGTGTCATGAGTGGCGCCTAATCGAGGAAGAGGAATTCATTGGTGTTGAAGAGAAGCCGGGCGAGGTTGTCGAGGCCGTGCCTGGCGGCGTATTCGGAATAGAGTTGCTGTTCTTTGGGGGAGGCATCGCGGCCGTAGAGGAGCCGTGCGGCGGCGTCGATCTGGCGGTGCGGATCGGTGGCGTTTTCGCGGATGCGGGCGGCGAAATGCTCGGCCATGCGCAGCATGAAGGGGTTATTCCAGAGGGCGAGAGCCTGGATGGCGGTGAGCGTGGTGGTGCGCTTGGGTGCGAGCAGGGAAGGGTCGGGGCAATCGAGGCGTTCCATGAACGGGTCGGGCACGCTGCGGACGATGAAGCGATAGATGCTGCGGCGATGGCCGCCTTCGCCGTCGGGATCGAAGCGGGCGTAGTCGTAGATGGGGGAATGATCGTTCTTGAACCAGAACATCTGTGCGCCGGGGCCGCCCATGGTGGTGTCGAGCTTGCCGGCCACGGAGAGCACGGCATCGCGCACGGATTCGGCATCGAGGCGGATGCGATTCATGCGCCAGAGGAGGCGATTCTCGCCGTCGATTTTGGCCGCGTCCGGGCGATGTTCGGAGGACTGGCGGTAGGCTTGCGAGGTCACGATGAGGCGGTGGAGTTTCTTGAGCGAGCCGCCTGCTTCATCGCGGAACCAGAGGGCGAGGTGATCGAGGAGTTCGGGGTGCGAGGGCTGCGAACCCATGCGGCCGAAGTCGTTGGGGGTGTCGACGAGGCCCGCGCCGAAGTGGTAGTGCCAGACGCGATTGACGATGGAGCGCCAGGTGAG
>CALFYN010000504.1 GCA_937952345.1 uncultured Acidobacteriota bacterium | reverse complement strand
AAAGTCCGTTGCCCGTAAGTGCTTGAAAAATCGTGAAACGAGCCTGCAAAACCTGCGCGAAATCACCCAGTTGGGCGATCTCACACACCTCAGCCCTCGTAGGGAAACTTCCGCACCATCTCCATGCACCCCGATAACGCCTGTAACAACGTCGTTCCCCATCCGCACGGCGTCACCGGAGCCGTATTCTGGTTCACCTGCTTGTCGGCCCGCGCGAAATACTTCATCGCCGGATCCCGTGGCGTTAAGTACTCCAGCACGGTGATGACAAATTCCACCTCCGTCCCGTTCACCGTCTTCACCATCGAAAAATGATGGACCTGCGCGAGCTGCTCACTGCGGTCCCGTTGTGCGAATTCCCACTCAGCCAATGTTCCCTCCTCGTATGGGCAATCCCGGATTATAACTCGTCCGCCCGGCAATGGTAGAATCCAATCGTCGAATGCATCGCCTGCTCGAAGCTACCGGATTGCGCAACCGCGAGCGCGCCCTGGCCAATCTTTCCGGGTTCCTCCCCCAGCTTTCCCCGGATTTACAGGCCCGCCTGCTCTCGCTCATCGCCAATTGCCCCGACCCCGATTCCGCCCTCCACTACATGGCCCGCTTTGCCTCGGGCAACCCGCCCGAGTTCCAGCGGCTGATGGCGAACCCCGCGCTCATCTCCTCCTTCGTCACCGTGTTCGCGCAAAGCAAATTCCTTTCCGAGGAAATCCTTCTCAATTCGGCCTGGATTGAGCAGGCCGTCACGGACCGCGATTTCCACCGCATGCTCTTCCCCGAGGAGATGGAGCTCCGGCTGGAGGAATTCCTGCTCCAGCAAGGCGCGGGAATCCCCAGCGCCCTGCATGTGGCGCAATTCCGCCGCCAGCAGATTCTCCGTATCCTGCTGCGCGATGTGACCGGGGTCTGCAATCTCGCTGAAACCACCGAGGAGCTCTCGAACCTCGCCGACGCCATACTCCACGTCACCTTCCGCCACATCCGCGATGAGTTGACCAAACGCCACGGGCCGCCCTGCTATCTCGACGAAGCGGGCTTCGTCCGCCAGTGCGAGTTCAGCGTCATCGCCCTCGGCAAGCTGGGCGGCCAGGAGTTGAATTACAGCTCCGACATCGACCTGATGTTTGTCTACTCAGCCAACGGCGACACTTCCGGCGAGCGTTCCATCTCCAACAAGGAGTTCTACAAGAAAGCCGCCGCACAGTACACCGAACTGCTTTCAACTTACACGGCCGAGGGGATGTGCTACCGCGTCGACCTGCGCCTGCGCCCGGAAGGCACGCTCGGCGAACTCTGCATTTCCACGCAAGGGGCGAAGAACTACTACCGCAAGCGCGCCCGCGACTGGGAGCTGCAGATGCTCATCAAGGCCCGCGTAGCCGCCGGCGACCGCACCCCTGGCCGCGAACTGCTCGATTTCGTGCAGCCGCTCATCTACTCCTCCACGCTCGATTTTTCCGCCGTGGAAGCGGTCTCGCAGACGCGGGAGCGCATCCAGGAAAAGCTCCAGCATCGCAAGCCGGCCGCCAAGGATATTGACATCAAGCTCGCCCGCGGCGGCATCCGGGACATCGAATTCCTGGTCCAATGCCTGCAGCGCCTGCATGGTGGCCGCGAGCCCTGGGTGCGCCATGGCGGCACGCTGCTCGCGCTGTTCCGGCTGCGCGACAAGAACCTGCTGTCCGATGTCGAGTATTCCCGTCTCTGCTCGGCATACGAATTCCTGCGCCATCTCGAACACCGCCTGCAGTTTGAGGAAGACCGCCAGACACACGCCCTGCCGCAAAGCCGCGAAGCGCTCCATGTGCTGGCGCGGCGCATGCCCGTGCAGGAGATCGGAAGCCAGCCCACCGCGGCCCGCCTGATGAGCCGCCTTAACGAGTATTTTGATGACGTGCGCGAAATCTACGGGCGCGTCATCCACGCACAGCAGCCCATGTACTACACCACCCCCAACCCCGCTCCGGAGCCCTCGCCCGCCTCCGAGCCCGACCAGCCCCATGCGCGCATGGACGGCCTGGACGGCAATCTCATCCGCTTTCTCGATCAGCGCGCGCCCGCCCTGGCGGCAACCCTGGCGCACACCAACCTCAAGCGCGGCGGCAAGGCCTTCGCCCGCTATCTGGAATGGGTGGTGCCGAACCCGGAATGGCTCCAATGGCTCGATTCGGACAGTGTTCTTACGCGCTACCTCACCGACCTGTTCGAGCACAGCATCTTCTTCTCCGAACAGTTGATGAGCCATCCCGACCTGATCGGCGAGTTGCGCAAGATCCGCATGAATCCCGGCCGCGACGCCACCATCGAGGAAGCGCTCGCCATCGACGACGCCAACGAATTGCGGCGCTTCTTCCGCCGCGAAATGTTTCGCATCCAGGCCGAAAGCGTCTGTCTCGGCTCGAACGTGTTCCATACGCTGCTGCGCACCTCCACGCTTGCCGATATCGCCATCCATTGCGCCTACCGCCTGTCCATCGAGGAAGTGTCGCAGTCCTCGGATACGATCACGCCCGGCTACCTTCCCAAAGATCAGATGATGGTGATCGCCCTTGGCCGGCTGGGCATGCGCGAGTTCGATCTCGGCTCGGATGCCGACCTCGTCTTCGTGCTCCCCGAC
>CALFYN010000503.1 GCA_937952345.1 uncultured Acidobacteriota bacterium | reverse complement strand
GGTGATGGGGCATTCGGATTTCAGCGTGGGGATGAAGCGGAAGGTGTGGAGCGAAGGGAAGGTGAGGCCGCTGTTTTCGATGATTCCGTCGTTGTCGATGCCGGTGGGGAACCGGCGGTTCACGAGCTATGCGGTGGCGCCGGGGGTGAAGTTGAGCATGGAGAAAGGTGTGTGGGGCGATGTCGCGATATCGGGGAATGCATGCTGGACGGCGTGGAAGGATGAACTGGGCCGGTATGCGGAGAGCGTGCAGACGCTGGGGTTGGAGCGGGATGTGGGTTTGGGGTTCGGGGCGTTTTGGGAAGTGTACCGGAGGAAGGCGGAGCACCGGCCTGGGGCGGCGCAGTACATTGTGGACAGCGGGGTGGCGCGGCGATTGAACCGGAATGTGGTGGTGGATGTGTCGGTGGGACGGGTGATGGAGCGGGGGATGCAGGCGTGGTTTATCGGGTTCGGGATTGCGTTCCGGCATTTTTTGGAGCAGTGAGGTAGGATAGCCGGTGAGATGAACACAATGATTTCGCGGCGGCGGATGGTATTGGGCGGGCTGATGGGGTTGGCGGGGATGGGGATGGCACAAGGGCGGAAGAAGCCGAATGTGCTGTTTGTGGCGGTGGACGATTTGCGGCCGGAGTTGGGCTGCTACGGACACAAGACGATTCTGACGCCGCATATCGACCGGATTGCGAAAGAGGGGATGGTGTTTCTGCGGGCGTATTGCCAGCAGGCGGTGTGCTCGCCGTCGCGGTCGAGCTTGATGAAAGGGGCGCGTCCGGATACGACGAAGGTGTGGGATCTGGTGACGCATTTCCGCGATGCGATGCCGACACAGCCGACGGTGGCGGAACATTTCAAGAACAACGGGTATTTCGTGCAGGGGATGGGGAAGATTTTCCATGGCGGGTATGACGATCCGCGATCGTGGTCGGTGCCGTGGCAGACGCCGCAGGCGGTGACGTATGCGTCGGCGGCGAGTGAGCGGCGGAATCTGGCGGCGGCGGGGGCAAAGAAGAAGATGGGAGCCCGGGGGCCGGCGTACGAGAGCGCGGAGGTGCCGGACAATACGTACCGGGATGGGAAGACGGCGGAACTGGCGGTGGCGACGCTGCGGGAATTAAGCAAGAAATCGCAGCCGTTCTTTCTGGCGGTGGGATTTTCGAAGCCGCATTTGCCGTTTATTGCTCCGAAGAAGTATTGGGACATGTACGATCCGCGGGAGATCAAGCTGGCTTCGAATCCGTATCACCCGAAGGGTGCTCCGTCGTATGCGTTGACGAACAGCGGGGAGTTGCGGAATTATGTGGGGATTCCGGCGGAGGGTCCGATGCCGGATGATCTGGCGCGGAAGCTGAAGCATGGCTATTATGCGGCGGCGAGCTACATGGATGCGCAGTTGGGGAAGGTGCTGGATGAGTTGGAGCGGCTGGGATTGCGGAAGAACACGATTGTCGTGTTGTGGGGGGATCATGGGTGGAAGCTGGGCGAGCATGGGGAGTGGTGCAAGCACAGCAATGTGGAGAATGATGCGAATGCTCCTTTGGTGCTGTCGGCTCCGGGGATGAAGGAGGCGGGGAAACGGACACGGGCTCTGGTGGAATTTGTGGATATTTATCCGACATTGGCGGAATTGGCGGGGTTGGGGCTGCCGGGGCATTTGGAGGGCCGGAGTTTCAAGCCCGTGCTGGAGAATGCGGAGCGGAAGTGGAAGAGCGCGGCGTTTAGCCAGTATCCGCGGGGGAAGGTGATGGGGTATTCGATGCGGACGGACCGGTACCGGTTCACGGTGTGGGTGGATCGGGGGGATCATTCGAAAGTGGAGGCGGTGGAGTTGTATGACCATCAGGTGGACCCGCAGGAGAATGTGAATGTGGCGGGGGAGAATGCGGCGGTGGTGAAGGGGTTGATGGAGAAGTGGAGGAAGGGGTGGAAGGGGGTGTTGGGGGAGTTGGGTTAGTTGGTGATTGGGGGCCGCCGATAAACGACCCTATTTAGGCGGCTTTGTTGAGTCTGCTTGAGAGTTTTTGGGGTATGGCAGCACTTTGTTTGTGGGCCGCCGATGAACGCAGATGAACGCGGATATTATGATGCTTTGACGGAACGTGCGCTGGGGGCTGTGTTTGAGGTGTCTAATACGCTGGGGGCTGGGTTCTTGGAGAAGGTGTATCAGCGGGCGCTGCTGCATGAGCTTCGTGTGCGGGGATTGCGGGCCGCTGGCGAGGTCTCGTTTACTGTTAGCTACAAGGGGCAGTGCGTGGGGGAGTACTTTGCCGATATTGTTGTGGAAGATGTGCTGGTGATCGAGTTGAAATGCGCGGAGCGGATTTGCAGTGAACATACGGCGCAATGCATGAACTACTTGCGGGCCTCGGATAGGAGGGTGTGCCTTCTGGTCAATTTTCAGAAACCGAAGGTGGAGTGGAAACGAATTGTGCACCGGTTTCCGGATGCGGGTGACGGCCTTACCTTGGCAGCCCGGCGGCCCAATGCAATACCACGTTGAAGGCAGAATTCCCGCTCCTGGGGCGCTGCGTAATGAGCAGGAACCGCGAACCGTCGCGGGTGACCACGTACTCGTTACGTCGAGACTGGGGACGCATCGGAGCTTCGAACAAAGTGGCCGGCGCGCCTGGTTGCAGGCTGTCCCCGGAGATGGCGATGGGCGCCGCCATCATGGTCTGGTTGAGCCTGAAGAATAGTTCGCGCCCATCGCCGCGCCAGGTGGGCTCTGTTCCACCCGCCACCGAAATCTGCCACCGTTTCCCCTGGAAGGGGAAATGCTGCACAAAAACCTCCGATCGCCCGGATTCGTTGGAGGCGTAGGCGAGATACCGGCCGTCGGGGGAAATCGCCGACTTATTGGCCTGGCCTGGCCGGGGGCCTTTCACGGGCTGCGGTTTCCCCCCGCCGGTGGCGATCATCCATATGTCTCTGCTGTCGTTGTAGGTGAGAATCTTGCCATCGGGGGAAATCGATTCCAAGGAGTTTTGCAGGCCCCCTTCCTCGAGAGGACGCTCCTCGCCCACTCCGTTGGCGGGCTTACAAAACAAGCGCCGCGCTCCGGTGCGTTCCGAGCTGAAAAAGATCTCCTGTCCGTCCGGTGACCAGAGCGGATTCATATCGTCAGCTTCCTCGAAGGTCAGGCGCATATCGGTACCGCGCGCCAGATCCGTCACCCAGATGTCGCGTGAGCCCAAGTGGCCCCGGCCGACAGCCAGTTGCCGGCCATCCGGCGAGAGCGCCGGATTGGTGTACGCACCGGGTTGTCCCACCTCTCCTACTCGCTTGCCGGTCCGGTCATACCACACCAGTTCGTTCCCTGGCCCTTGGGCATCGGCACGGTAGGCCAGCACGTCCGGACTCGCGGAAAACCAAGCGTATGGCTGCTCCCGTTCGGTCCACTCGAGGCCGTCCACGATTCGAACCGGCTCCCCGGAAAGGTTGAGGCTGGTGGGATCGAAGCGCTG
>CALFYN010000502.1 GCA_937952345.1 uncultured Acidobacteriota bacterium | reverse complement strand
GCCAGCACCGCCTTCGTTCGCGATTTGCGCCGGCACAACGCCAGCGTCTCACTGCCGCTCCCCGTGAATGGCACCCCCATCCACTCCAGCACTGCCGCCACGTGATGCTCCCGGTCCGGCCGCCCGAACGGCGCTTCGCACAGATTGAAGACCACCTTCGGGGCGTGCTCCTCCACCGCGCGCACTACCTCATGCAAGCTCCCGTCCACTCCCACGGCGACGGACCCAGGCAACGCCGCCACCACACCCTCCACCCCAGGCCCCATGTCAAACTCAATCCCCATCCGGCCCTCTTCCCGGCTCTCCGGAACATGCGAATACAGCACCAGAACCTTCATCGCCACTCCGCGCCTGTCCGCTGCAACGCATGCCGGAAAATCTCCTGCACCAGCGCCTCATACGCCATCCGCGCGCGCGAAAGAATCACGATATCGCCGCTCTCCGGATTCAGCCCCGGCAACGGATTGCACTCCAGAAAATAAGGTTCCCCCGCTGCGTCCAGCCGGAAGTCCAACCGCGCCACATCGCGGCATCCCAACATTTCGTACGCCAGCAACGCCAGGTCCCCAATCTTCTCTTGTACCGCCGCCGGCAACCGCGGCGGAACGTGATACCGCACCTGCCTCGCGAAATCGCGCTTCATCTCCAGCGAGTACACAAAGCGCCCCGTCTCCTCCCGAGGCGCGATTTCCATCAGCCCGAGAATCCGCCTCGATTCCCCATTCCCAATCACGCCCACCGTCACCTCCGGCCCAGGCAGGAACTCCTCCACCAGCACCGCACAACCATACTGGCTGCGCAGCCTCCTTACCCGTTCCAGAGCCGCGCTCTCACTGTCCGCCACCGAGTTTCTCCGGATCCCCTTGCTCGATCCCTCATCGTTCGGCTTCACCATCGCCGGATACCGAATCTGCCGCAAGCGCCCAAAATCAGACTCCCCCCGCACCAGCACCGCCGCCGCCACCGGCACTTCCGGCGACACAATCCTGCGTGCCGTCCATTTGTCCAGTGTCACCGCCAGAGTCAAGGGATCCGAGCCCGTGTACCGGATCCCCATCAATTCGCACACCGCTGCCGCCGCCGCTTCCCGATTCCGTCCGCCCCAGCCTTCGGCAATGTTGAAGGCAAAATCAAAGCGGTTCTGCGCCAGCTTATGTGGCAATCCACTGTCCGCAATCACCGGCGCAACAGCGACGCCCAACCCAGCCAGAGCCCCGGAGATAGCCTCGATCGTCTCCGCTCCGTCATACTCTTCAAAAGCATCCTCAGGCATTCCCTCGGGAATCACAGTGGGCCTGGGATTGTGCAATAAGGCAACCCTCACATAGCGCCGTCCACGCCGGCCCAAAGGTTATAGGTATTCAATTCCTCTCGCCCGCACGCCTTCAAATACAGGAACAACTGCGTCCGGTACGCCGCGTGTCCGCACACCACCATGTTCACCAGCAACACCCCCGTCGTCCCCTTCTGCCCGAACAACTCCACCTGCTTGCCGAAATCTTCCTCACTCATCGCCCCCAACGTCGAAGCATAAAACTCCGCCTGCGACGCCAGGCTCTTCACCACACCGTCGAAGTCCATCGCCTCGGCTTCCGCCGACTTCGCCCCCCACAGCGCTTCATCGAACTTTCCCGTCTGGCAGGCCGGCACCAGCGCCGGACCCATCACCGTCAAATACCGCAGCAATTCCATCGTGCTGCGCTGCTTTGCCGTCGGCCGGTAATCCAGCGCCTCCGGCGTCACCTTCGTGCATAAATGCTGCAAAATCCGTACCTCGTTCCGCAGCACGCCTATCAGTTCCTCTTTTGTCAAAGCCATATCCACTCAGGATAGCTTCTTCCCCAACCAATCACACTGCACCACCTTCTCCGCCAAATCGAGCGGCCGGTAGTAATAATGGTTCGTCGCCTCGTACCCCACCGTCGAAAACGCCCGCGCCACGGCGTACTGCCGGCGGGCCAGTTCCATCTCCGCCCGCACCAACTCCTTCATCCGCCCCACATCCCTCGCCCCATCCCGCAACCGGTAAAACTCCACCTGCTGCGCCACGCTCTGAAAATGAGACCAACACGTCTCCGCAATCGCCAGATCATGCTCCGCCACGCGCTTCCCCCGAGCCTTCTCCACCACGGCCCGCATGCGCGACAACCCCACCTTCCACATCCCGGCCATCTTGTAAAACTGCGCCTGCACCACCTCCGGCGGATATTTTCCGCACCACGCCTTCATCTGATCGTGC
>CALFYN010000501.1 GCA_937952345.1 uncultured Acidobacteriota bacterium | reverse complement strand
CCGGAACGCAAAGGAGGCTCGCTGTGAGAGGCAAGCTTCTGGTATTGAATCTGGCTCTGCTGGTGGCGCTGGCGATGATTGCCCGCGAACTGCGCACGCACTGGCGCGCCGCGCGGGAGCGCGAACAGGCAATGCGCTCGAAACAGGTGAAGCCACCGGCGCCGCCTCCGGTATCGCAAACCGCCCCGCCACAGCCGATCATGGCCGCCGGCTATCTGGATGTCGCACAGCAGACGTTGTTCTCCAAGGACCGCAATCCCAACGTTGTGGTGGAGCAGGAAAAGCCCAAGCCCGTGCCGCCCTTCCCCAAGCTGTTCGGCGTGATGAATCTGGGCGATGGCGCGTTCGCCATCCTCAGTGACGGTCCCAATAGCCAGAAGCCTTTCCGCCCCGGCGACAAGGTCGGTGAGTTCAAGCTCGCCGAAATTCAAGCCGAATCGCTGGTTTTTGAATGGGATCAGAAGAAATTCGCAAAGAAGTTTACGGAATTGCAGGAGAAGGCCGCAGATCGCCCCATGGCGGAATCCACTCCGCGGCAGGCGGCAGCGCCCCCTACACCTGCCGCCCCGGTAACCCCGGCCAAGGCTGGACCGGGAGCCGATATGGGCGGCGGCTTAGCCGCCTGCAACCCGAACGATCCGTCGCCGGCGGGCACGGTGGTGGATGGAAAACGCAAAGTCGTGACGGAATCGCCCTTCGGCAAAGTGTGCCGCTGGGAGCCTGTGAGATAAGACCCGAGGAGATAATGGCATGAAATGGATCTCGATGTTCGCAATCGCGGCGGTGGCCGCATTCGCCACGGTGCAGGAGCCCGCCAAGGCCCCCGCCCCGGCGAAGAAGACCACATCCAAAACGGCGGCAAAGAGTCCCGCGAAATCGCAGGCAAAAGCGAAGGCAACCACAGCTCCTAAGAAAGTATCCACACCCGCCGCCCGCTCCATCGTGGAGATTCCCAAGGATGCCAAGGAGATTTCGCCCGGCACTTACCGCTGGGTGGATCCGAAGGGGAAAGCCTGGATCTACAACAAGACCCCCTTCGGCCTCATGTCCGGCCCGGAACCCCCGGCCGAACCTGACGTCATTCCCACCGATTGGAAAGTCTTCGACGAAGGCGATTCGCTCACCTTTGAGCGTCCCTGGCCCTTCAGCGGCACCAAGCGCTGGACCGTGAAGAAGACTGATTTGACCGAGATGGAAACCGCCGTCTGGAAGCGCTCTCAATCGGAAACGGCGAAGCAGTAACGGAGTCCATTCATGAATCGCAAGCGAATCGTCCTGGCGCTATTGACCGCGGCTCTGCTGGTGGGGCAGCAACAACAGCAACCGGCCCCGCCCGCGCAGACTGCATCGCCCAACGCCGGCATTGTGCTCAACCTTCCGAATGCCTCGCTGGTGGATGTCATCGATATCCTGGCTCGGCGGCTGAAGATCAACTATATTCTCGATCCGCGGGTGAAGGGCTCGGTCATTATCAACACCTACGGCGAAATCAAGGCCGTCGATGTGCGTTCGCTGCTCGAAACCATTCTGCGGATCAACGGGGCGACCATGGTTCAGGTGGGCGACCTGTTCCGCATTGTGCCCGTGGCCGATGCCGCGCGCCTGCCCTTAAAGCCGCAATCCACCACCAAGGTGGAAGATATGCCGGAAGACGAGCGCATGGCGCTAAACCTGGTCTTCCTCAAATACGTGCAGGTGGCGGACATGGTCAAACTGCTCGATCCGTTTCGTGGCGAGGGATCCTCGGTCTCGACTTACGATCCGGCGAACCTGCTCATCCTGCTCGACAACAACCGCAATATGCGGCGCAATATGGAAATGATCAACCTCTTCGACAGCGATTCGTTCGCTTCGAAACGGGTGAAGCTGTTTGAAGTGACGAACGGCCGTCCCAGCGATATCGCCAAGGAACTGGATTCGGTGTTCAAGGCATTTTCGTTGAGCGAGAAGGCGAGTTCCACGAAGTTCCTCGCCGTCGACCGCATCAACATTATTATTGCCGTGGCCCCGAATCCCGGCGTATTTGAAGAGGTGGCCCGCTGGATTGAAAAGCTGGATATTCCGGTGAAAACGACGGCCGGTTCCACCGATAACTATGTGTATCGCGTGCGCTATGGCCGTGCGGAAACCATCGCCATGGCCATCATGCAGTTGTACATGGGATTGCAGTACGGCATGCCGATGATGGGCATGGGGATGATGGGTATGTATGGCGGCGGAATGTACGGTGGTGGGATGTACGGCGGCGGTATGTATGGTGGCGGCATGGGATTCCCCGGCGGAGGCATGTACGGTGGTGGAGGCATGTACGGTGGTGGAGGCATGTATGGCGGCGGTGGGATGTATGGCGGGGGAATGTACGGTGGTGGCATGTACGGCGGCGGAATGTACGGTGGTGGGGGATATCCAGGTATGTATCCGGGCATGATGCCCGGCATGAGCTACGGCGGTACGGGAATGCTGCCTCCCAGTGCGTCCTCTGCTGCACCGCTCACCTCTACTACGGCAACCTCGACACCCGCTCCCGCGGGCGGCACGGATCTGACCGGCGGCTACCTCGGCGCCGGAGCGGCCGCCGGATCGCAATTGAAAATTCCCCGCGTCGTGCCGAATCCCTTCGATAATACGCTGCTGATTCAGGGAACGCCCAGTGAATATGACCAGATTGTGCGGCTGATTGAAAAAATCGACGTGCCGCCGCGCCAGGTGCTGATCGAAGCGCGCATCTACGAAGTGTCCCTGACGGGCGCCTTCGCGAGTGGTGTGCAGGCGTACCTGCAAAAGCGCAGCGCCGGCCGCGAAACCAATAAGGGTATTCTCGAAGCGACCATGGATGGATTGGGCGTCGGGTTATCCACCGCGCATCTCGTGGGCAAGACCAAGGAACTGCTTCTCTTTCTCTCCGCGCAGGAAGATACGCGAAGAGCCAAGGTTGTTTCGGCCCCATCGGTCATCGCCACGGACAGCATTCCAGCCCTGGTGAACGTGGGAACGGAAGTGCCGACGTTGAGCGCGTCAGCTCCTTCGGGCATTCAGACGGGCGGCAATAGCGTATTCGCCAACAGCATCACGAACCGCAATTCCGGCGTGACGCTGCAAATCATGGCGCGCGTGGTGCCGAGCGGAATCGTCACACTGATTATTAATCAGGAGGTGAGTTCGCCCATTGCTCCCCCCGCCAGTTCCGCCATCCAATCCCCGTCGTTCTCCAAGCGCAACGTCACCACACAAGTCACCGTGCAGGACGGCGACACCATCGCCATCGCCGGAATTATCCAGGAGACCGATACATCGAGCTCCGCCGGCATTCCCATGCTCAACCGCATCCCCGTCATCGGCGGAGCATTCGGCAACCGCAGCTACAGCAAGGAGCGCACGGAACTGGTTGTCTTCATGACCCCGCGTGTCATCTACGATACATCGGAGATCGTCGAGGCCACCGATGAACTGAAGAGCAAGCTGAAGCGCCTGCAAAAAGTAGTAAAAGACCAGTAGACCTCAGCATCCTTTATTGTTACAATCCCGTTAACCTTCAGCTTGGCCAATTCTGTCATTCGCTGTTCATGCGGATGACATGGATTGCCTTTAGCATCGAAAGCTTGAGCGGGCTACACAGCCCCCCACGGGAGTCTTTAGAGTATGCATTTCAGGATCGTAATTGCTCTGTGCCTCTTGGCATCGTATGCCGGGGCGCAATCCTTCACTGGCCGCATTGTCGGCACGGTTACCGACACCACGGGAGGTGTCATTGCTGGTGCGCAGGTCAAGGCGATCGACGCCGGCACCAATCGCACCGTACTCGCCACGACGAACGCCGATGGCAACTACGGCTTTAACGAATTGCCCCGCGGCGAATACTCCGTCGAGGTTTCCTCGCAAGGGTTCAAGAACTCCGTCCGCAAAGGGATCCAACTCGCCATCGGCCAGCAGGCGCGCGTCGATGTGCGGCTGGAAGTCGGCAACGTGGCCGAGTCGGTGGAAGTCATCGCCGACGCATCGCTGCTCGAAACCGTGGACTCCGTGGTCGGCAAGGTGGTGGACAACAAACGTATCACCGAACTACCTTTGAATTCCCGGAACGTTTTTTCGCTTCTCTACCTGACGCCCGGCGTGACAGGCAGTGTGAGCAGCACCTACTCGACGGGCTTCGCCATCAATGGCGCGCGCAATTCCATGCTCGACATCCTCGTCGATGGCGTCAGCACGGCGCATCCCACGGTGAACGGATTCTCGGGCAACTCCACGTTTCCTCCGGTGGAAGCCATCGCCGAATTCAAAGTGCTGGGCGCGAACTACTCCGCTGAATTCGGACGCAGCAACGGCGGCATCGTGAACGTGGTGTACAAGTCGGGCACCAATGATCTGCACGGCAGCCTGTTCGAGTTTCTCCGCAATTCCAAGCTCGATGCCAACGATTTCTTCAATAACGCCAACAACCGCCGTTTGGGCAGCTTCAAGCGCAACCAGTTCGGCGGCATGGTGAACGGTCCCATCCGCAAGAACAAGACGTTCTTCCTCGGCAGCTTTGAAGGGTTGCGTGAGCGCAGTTCCGCCAACACCATCACTTCCGTGCCCACCGAACTCCAGCGCAATGGCAACTTCAGCGAAACACGCGTCGCCAACGGATCCTTGGTTCGCATCTTCGATCCGTTCAGCACGCGGGCGCAGGGTACCGCCTTCGTGCGCGACCAGTTCCCCGGCAACGTGATACCGGCCTCGATGTTCGATCCCGTGGCGCGCAACGCCATGCGCTACTACCCGCAGCAGAACACCGTCACCAACGCGGTCACCAATCTCAATAACTTCTTCAACGTCGGAGCGCGCTCCTTCGATCAAAACCAGATCGACGGCCGTGTGGACCACAACATCACCGACCAGCAGCGCATCTTCGGCCGCTTCTCCTGGCGCGAAAATCTGGACGCCCCACCGCAGTATTTCCCCGACGATCTCACCATCGCCGAAGGACGCGTGGAGCAGGGCGTGCGCCAGCCCTCGGCATCCATCGATTACACCAACGCTTTGTCGCCCACCACGGTCTGGACCGCCCGCATCGGCTTCTCGCGTTCGCTCTTCGATTACGACAATCAGGGCTTGGGCTTCAAGCCGTCCAGCCTCGGCCTGCCCGCCGGCATCGACAGCGTGGTGGACCGGCAAATGTTTCCCCGCTTCGGCGCCAGCGGTTTCGTGAATCTGGGCGGCAACGATCACCGCTTCAGCACGTTCAACACCTACACGCTGCTGTCGAACCTGTCGAAAGTGATGGGCAACCACACCATCAAGACAGGCTGGGAAGGGCGCATGATCCGCGTCAACGTGTGGGAAGCGCGCTCGGCCGGAACGTTCAACTTCGCCGCCGGCTTCACCCAAGGCCCCAATCCGAACACCGCCAGTTCCACTGCCGGCAACAGCATCGCCTCGATGCTGCTCGGAACAGGAACCACCGGAAATGTTTTAATCCGAAATTGGAAGAACGTGGCCGCGCAGAGTTTCTATCACGCCTTCTACCTGCAGGATGACTGGCGCGTTACCAAGAAGCTGACGCTCAACCTCGGCCTGCGCTACGAAGTGGATCTGCCGCGCACCGAGCGCTACAACCGCTTCAACTGGCTCGATCTGTATGCCACATCGCCACTGTCCGGCAAGGTTCCCGGGATGGGCGACATCCGCGGCGGCGTGCGTTTCGTCGGTGTCGACGGCAATCCGCGCACGCAATTCAACAAAGACCTGAACAATTTCGGCCCGCGTATCGGCTTCGCCTATCAATTGGACAGCAAGACGGTCCTCCGTGGCGCCTATGGGCATTTCTTCGGCCCATCGCGCCAGGCGGCGCAGGGTACCGTCGGTCCGTTCGGATTCCGAGTGGAGTATCCGTGGGTCACCACCACGGACGGCATCACGCCCTTCAACCGGCTCCGCAATCCTTATCCGGAAGGCTTCCGCGACGTTCCTGGCGCATCTGACGGGCTGCTTACGCAGGCCGGCGCCAATCTGCAGGCGTTCCTGCCCGATTCGCCTTCCCCCTGGAACATGATGTGGAACTTTACCATCCAGCGGGAACTCCCCGGCTCGGTGCTGCTCGAAACCACCTACATCGGCAACCGCGGCCTCTACCTCAGCCGCAGCGCCGAAGGCGGAATGGAGTTGAATCAGCTCGACCCGCAATACCTCTCGCTCGGCTCGCAACTCAACCAGCGCGTCACCAACCCCTTCTTCGGCGTGGTGGACAATGGTGTGCACCTCTCCCCCACCATCGCGCGCGGGCAATTGCTGCGACCGTTCCCGCAGTTCACCAATGTCCAGCCGCTCTACGACGCGGGCTCGAACTCTATCTATCATTCGTGGCAGAACACGTTCCGGCGCAGGTTCGCCCAGGGTTTCATGTTTGAGGGAAGCTACACGTGGGCCAAACTCCTCGACACCGGCGACAGCCACCAGAATACCTACGATGTCGCCGCCAGCCGGGCGCTCGCGGGCCAGGACATTGCGCATCGGATGGTCACCAGCGTTCTGTACGATCTGCCCATCGGCCGCGGACGCGCCATCAGCACCGGCGACTCGCGCTTTGCCAATGCCCTGTTCGGCGGCTGGCAGATCAACGGCATCCTGACCTATCAATCCGGAACCCCGCTCGCTCTTTCCGCCAGTAACACTTCCGGATTGTTCGCCGCTCGCACCCAGCCGAACAACAACGGACAAAGCGGCAGGAAGACCGGCCCCGTGCAGGAACGGCTGACTTCCTACTTCACGCAGAGTGTCTATAGCCAGCCGGCGGCGTTCACCTTCGGCAACCTCTCGCGCTATCTCCCCGACGTGCGCTCCGACTCGGTGCGCAACTGGGATCTGTCGTTGTTCAAGGAGTTCGCCGTGCGCGAAAAGATGAACCTCCAGTTCCGTACGGAGTTCTTCAACGCCTTCAACACCGTGCGATTCGGCAGCCCCAACACTACGGTGACCTCGGGCGCGTTCGGCGCCATCACCAGCCAGGCCAACGCGCCGCGCCAGATCCAGTTCGGACTGAAACTGCTCTGGTAGGGCGCTAGAATATTGGATTGCCCAATCCGCAATCTCCATCCGTCTCGCGCAACGAGATACTCGCTTTAGCCGCGGCCACGCTGCTGTTGTTCTGGCGCGCCACTTCGAATGGCTTCATCGATCTCGATGACGATTTCTACGTGCTGCTCAACGGCAACGTGAACCGCGGCCTCACCGCCACCGGCCTGCACTGGGCCTTCGTCACCTACGACTACTTCTACTGGCAACCGCTCGCTTGGATCTCCCACATGCTCGACAGCGACATGTTCGGGCTGAACCCTTGGGGCCATCACCTCACCAACGTTCTCTTGCACGCCGCCAACACGGTGCTGGTGCTGATCGCCTTCCTGCGGCTCACCTCCAATCGCTGGGCCAGCCTGCTCGCCGCCGCCATCTTCGCATGGCATCCTCTGCGCGTCGAAAGCGTCGCCTGGATCGCCGAGCGCAAGGATCTGCTCAGCGCATTCTTCTGGTTCCTGGCCGTCATCTTTTACGCCGGTTACGCGCGCACCCAATCGAAGAAGAGCTATTGGTACACCATCGGCGCCATGGTCCTCGGCCTCATGTCGAAGCCGACCGTGGTCACGCTGCCCTTCGCCTTCCTGCTACTCGACTACTGGCCCTTCCGCCGCCAGGAATCCATCGCCGCCCTGCTCAAGGAAAAGATCCCGATGTTCGTCCTCGCCGCCCTTTCGAGCGTGCTCACCTACATCGGCCAGCAGGAAATGGGAGCCGTCGCCACGGGCTTCATTCCCCTCTCCGTGCGCATCAGCAACTCCATCCTTTCCTACACGCGCTATCTCGGAAAAATGATCTGGCCGGATCCACTGGCCGTTTTCTACCCTTACGACACTTCGCTCCCCATCGCGCAAGTGGCGGCCGCCACAGCGCTGCTCGTACTCATCACCGCGCTTTGCCTCTGGCAGTGGAAGCAGCGGCCCTACCTTGCCGTCGGATGGTTCTGGTTCATCGGAACGCTGGTACCCACCTCCGGCATCGTGCAGGTCGGTCTGCAATCCATGGCGGACCGCTTCACCTACATCCCGATGTTCGGCATCCTGCTCGCGGTCACGCTGCTTGTTTCCGAGCGCACCACCTCCGGAGCGCTCTGGGTTATTCCCGCCGTGCTGGCGTTCTTCACCTATCATCAACTCGGCCTTTGGTCCGACACTGTCACCCTCTTCCAGCACACGCTGTCGGTCACGCCCGCCAATCCCAAATTACGGAACAACCTGGGCCATGCCCTCCTGGCCAAGGGCAAGCCCGCCGAAGCCGTTCCCCATTTCGAAGAGGCGCTGAAAGCCGCCCCCACCTATCTGCGCGCAAGGCTGAACCTCGGCATGGCGCAATCGCTTTCCGGCAAGCGTGACGACGCTGCCCGCACCATCCAGGAAGCCATCCGCCAGCAATCCGATTCCGGCGAAGCCTACATGCTTCTGGGCATGATCCGCTCCGATGAGGGCAAGACAGACGAGGCGCAGCAGTTGTTTGAAAACGCGCTGCGATTCCCCATGCGCGATGATCAGGCTGCCCACGTCCACACCGATCTCGGTTCCATCCTCGCCCGCAAGGGCCAGGTGACGGAGGCCGAGAAGCATTTCCGTACGGCTATCGGTCTAATGCCCACGCTAATCGCGGCCCACAAGAACCTGGTTGCGTCCCTGGTGGATCAGGGCCGCCCAGGCGATGCCTTGCGGCACCTCGACGTCGCCGTCGGCACCACCCGCAACCCCGAATTGATACAACTGCGCCGGGCGCTGCGTGGCCAGGCCGGGCAGTGAAATTGACATCAAGACATCAAGCCACATATGCTTTGATGTATGAGGACAACCCTCAGCATCGATGACGATGTCGCCGTCCAACTGGAAGCATGGCGCGAAAAACAGGCGCTAAGCTTGAAACAGGCTGTCAACACTGCCTTGCGGCGCGGTTTATTGGAATTAAACCGTCCGAAAGTTCGCCGGCCCTTGCGCACGAAGGCCGTCGATCTCGGACGGTGCCTGCTCCCCAGCTTGGATAACGTTCATGAAGTGCTCGACGAGTTGGAGATCGGAGAGCGGAACCGCCGGTGATCCTCGTCGATGCTAACATCCTGATCTATGCCGTAGACCAATGTTCCGAACGGCATGAGCAGGCAAAGGCTTGGTTCGACAGCCAGTTGAACGGGGACACGCAGGTCGGCCTCCCGTGGGAGAGCTTGCTGGCTTTCTTGCGGTTGACCACACATCCCCGTGTTTTCTCCCGTCCTCTAACAGTGTCCGCTGCGTGGGCGCTGGTTGAGACTTGGCTTGATTGCGAGAACGTTCGGATACTGGTTCCCGGAGCTGCCCATCGTTCGATTCTTGCCGGCCTGCTGGCCAACCTCGGCGGCGGCGCCAAACTCATCCCGGACGCTCATCTGGCGGCTCTCGCGATCGAGCAAGGATTGGTGCTATGTTCCACCGATGGCGACTTTGCCCGATTCCGAGGCCTCCAGTGGATCAATCCCCTCATCCTGGATTTCGCCCCCAAGTCCCGCCAGTGAAAGGCGTAGCCGCCCCCCCCACGAACGCAACTCACAGGCCCCCTTTGGGTTCAAGCTAATATAGGTTCAAGCAAAACATAAGAAGCCTGCATGCGGACCCTCCTCGTTGTCACCCTCGCCCTCCTCGGTTTTCAGCCCCTCCACGGCCAGATCGAAGTCGGCCAAGGCGCGCCTCCCGGCGTCGCGCAGAAATTCATCACCGCCTTTTTCCGCAACGGATTCAATGGGCTGGTCACCACTCCCCCGCTCGGCCAGGTCCGCCGCTATGGATCCACCGGCTACATCCAGGAGTTCGCCGCCGTCCGCAGCGCCACCGACGCATCCGGCAATGCCACCACCCGCTACGCCCTGGTCAAGGCCGATGACAGCGCCGGCGTGTCCACGGAATTCCTTTCGAGTGAAGCGCATCAGCTTTATCCCGCCCTGTTCTCCTACTACAGCACCGTAGGCGTAGCCAACGCCGGCTTTCCGGAAATGGACACCGCCCGCTGCCCGTCTCTCACCCCAACATCGACGACGATCTGCATGTACGCCATTTTTTCCAACAATTATGCGCTGTTCGTCAATACGTCGTCCCCAACCGCCGCCGACAGTTCAGCCTCCTACACCATCAAGGATCTGATCTACCTGCGCTGGGCCGCGCTTGGCGGCATCACTGCCTTCGCCGCTCCCACGTCCGCCGAATCCACCATTACCTCGAAAACCGGCATCACCGCCAATACACAGGCTTTCACCAACGGGGCCATCTACAGCATCACGTCCGGCGCACATAACGGCAAGACCTACGCTGTTGGCGGCAAGATCTTCGCCCTTTACAACACCATCGGATTGCACACCGGTTCGCTCGGCCTTCCCCTAAGCGATGAACTGATCGCCGGTGGCGGCCGCTTCCGCCAGAACTTCGAAGGCGGCAGCATCGAATACTCCGCCACCACTGACGCCGTAGTCCGCCCATCCGTGGGTTCGGTCACCCTCAGTATTGCCACCACCGCCGTCACGCGCATCAATGTGGGGGAAACGCTCACCGTTCGCGCCAACGTCATTGCCACCAACGGCCAGGTTCTCACGGACCGCCAGGTGAGCTGGGTCACCTCAAACGGCCGCGTCATCAGCATTCAGCCCGATGGACTGACTGCCACCCTGCGCGCCGTCGGCGGAGGCTCCGCCATCATCAATGCCGTCAGTGACGGCAAAGCCAGCGCATCGCTCAATATCTTCGTAGCCGCGCCCTGCTGCCAGATTGGCGAAGGCGCTCCCACGGCCGCCATTCAACAGGCCTTCCAGGACACCGTCACCCGCTTCCGCCTCAATATCAAGCTGCCCGCTCCCAATCCCGTGCGCCGCATCGGCGGCGGGTATGTGCAGGAACTGGTGAGCGCCGACAACCCCGACCTCCGCTACCTGCTCTGCCGTTCCGATCGCTCCCCAGGCGTTTTTGTAGTTACGGGCGGTGTCCTCACAGCCTACGAAAAAGAGGGCGGACCCGCCGGCAAACTGGCCTATCCCTCCTCCGATGAATCCGCCACCGGCCGCCAGATGTTTGAAGGCGGCGCGCTCGCCGGACGCCCGGTCTACATGGTTTCCGAGCCCCTCCTCACGCGCTGGGCCGCCATGAACTACGAAGCCGGACCCCTTGGTCCGCCCGTATCCACCGCCAGCACCAGCCTCAGTTTCACCGGCGCCACCGGCACTGGCCAATCCTTCCGTTCCGGCTTCCTCTTCCGCATCCTCACCGGCCCGAACGCCAATGCCCGCATCCTGCTGGTCGAGGGCGCGATTCTCGCCGCCTACGCCGATCGCAACGGTCCGGCCGGCCCGCTTGGCTTCCCCATCAACGACGCCTACGCCGCCGAAGGTGGGCAGCAGCAGGATTTTGAAGGCGGTTCGCTCAAGCTCAAGCCCTCCGGCGAAGTGGAACTGGTGGAAGCCGAGCGCAAGCCCCTTGTCACCGTCAGCCCCAACCGTGTGACCGCCGGTGGGAAGGTGCGCATCATCGTCGGCGGCTTCGCCAACCAGGCCCGCCTCCGCGTCTCCTTCAACGCCAGCCCCGCTATCCCAGCCTTCGAGGTGCAAACCGCGCAAGGCTCCTATACCTGGGAGGTGCCCATACCCTCCACCGCCGCCACATCCTCCGTGCTGATTACCGCCCGCGACATGGGTGCGGAAGTGCAGGCTGCCGGAACTTTTTCCATCACCGCCCTCAACGAATCCGCGCTCAAGCTCACGAAGGTCCGTGGCGACACGCAAACCGGCATCCCCGGCGCCGTGCTGCCCCAAGCTCTGGTCGCTTCGCTGGTGGATGAGGCCGGCATTCCCCTCGCCGGCATTCCCGTGCGCTTCGCCGCATCGCCCGGTTCGAATGTGGTGTCCTCCAGCGCTGTGACCAACGAAAACGGCGAAGCCTCGGCTCGCGTGCGCCTGCTCCAATCCGACGGTATCGCCTTGGTCACCGCCGAAGCCGCCGGACGTGTTGTCACCTTCAGCGCCCGCTCGAGCGGCTCCTCCCTCACCAATTTCCCCAGACAAACCCGCCTCGGTACCACCGCCGGATCGGCCCGCGAGAACATGCTCGCCGCCGTCTCCTCCATTCTCCGCTTCCACCAGAACCGCAACGATCTGCCCGCTTCGCTCGGCCTCGCCGACCCGGCCCAGTTGAATGCGTTCCTCAACGATTTCTGTGTCTTCGACGCCGCCGGCGGGCGTATCTGCGATGGCTTTGTCACCTTCCAGAGCGCTCTCGAAAGGTTACCCAATCTCTACCGGCTGAAGGAGTTCGTCGGCAACAACCTCGACGTCGAAGTGATCGCCCCGGATGAGCCGGCTATTCTCGACGCGCTCGCTCAGAACTCGCCCGTGCTCCTGGCGCTGGCCGTTTCCGACGGAGCGGGCCTCCGCACCGCGCACTTCGTCGTGGTCACCGGTGTCTCGAGCGACGGCGACCTGCTGCTTGCCGATCCCGAACCCGCCTGGAACCGCAGCCGCCTGGTGGACTACACCTTCGGATTCCAAGCCGGCGGCGCCTCTCTCAAAGCCCAGGTGATCGCTGCAATCCGGCTCCACGCCCGCTCGGCCAGTCCCACTGCCTTCCTCGTGACAGCCTATCCCGCCATTGTCGGTGTCCGCTCAGAGAAGGGCGAATGTGCCGCCGGCCTCGCCCTCCCGCTCACCGATGGCAGGGGCAGCCGCCCATCGGGGTCCGCCTCCATGTACTACTGCCCGGGCCAGGAGCCTTCTCAATTGGTCACTTTTGACGCCCCAGGCCCCTTTGAGGCCGCTCTCACTGACCTCGGTACACCCGGTCGCCGCAACGAAATCCGCGGCAACGGCCAGGAAGCCTTCTCCGCCACGCGCCCCCAGCAGTGGGTCGTCAATCGCGCCGGCATCACCCTTTCTTCCACCGGAGCCGTCAACGCAGCCACCCTCACCCCGGACCTTGCCCCAGGCTCCCTCGCCGTCCTCACCGGCGCTGGACTTGCTCGCGAAGGAGCGGAAACCATCGTGGAACTCGACGAAGCGCGTGCCACCGTGCAAATGGCGGCGCCCTTCCGCCTCAACGTCGAGATTCCCTTCGATGCCGCGCCAGGCGATCACACCCTCAAGGTGACTTCGCCCTTCGGGACCGTGTCTACCCCGGTCCGTCTCTCCGCCGTGGCGCCCGCCTTGTTCAAGGCCGTGGTGAACGCCGAAGGCAATCAGCCCAATTCCCCCCTGAACCCCGCATCGCGCGGCGCTGTCGTTAGCTTGTATGCTACCGGACTGGGCTCTGTTCGCCCGCAAGGCAATCTCATGGTTGCCGCCGAACCAGTCGTCGTTGTCGTCCAAGGCATCGAAATCCAGCCGTCTTTCGCGGGGCCCGCATCCGATTTACCCGGCACCTACGTCATTAACGTAACCATCCCGGCCTCCGTCGCCCCGGGACTCGACATACCTATCACCATCCGGCAAGGAGGGGTCGAGAGCAATGCTGTCCCAATCTCCATCCGGTAATCCATATGTCCCATGCCGCCGCTTTGAGAAAAAAGTTGACTCCGGGGTGTCACCCATGGTTAAATCGCAAGTTGACCGCTGTCTGTGCTGTAGCTGTTCCAGGGCTTATGGTGGGTAGGCTAGGACTTTACCCCTTGACTTATCCTCATCAGTAATGGTATGAAAAGAAGTAATTGCGTCCGACGGTTTTATAGCGGCATTCACAGCATGAATCCCGCGAGCACTACAAGTGACCGGCACAGGGTCAAGAGATATAGAGATTAGAGACGCACCTCGGTTTGGCTGGCAGCGGGTTGGGGAATCCTTGAAACGCGCTGGCTGGTCCGGGGGAGACAAATAAAAGAAAGACCTTAGGCACAGGTTGAAGAAGAAATTCCATCAATTCCAGTTCAACTTCTACAAGGAGAGGGAAATGTCAGATTTTCGCAAGCTGTTACTTGCGTTCGCTGCAGTCACCGTGTTCGCAGGACTTGCGAGCGCTCAGGTGACTCCACCGATCACCTGCAGCACCACGGCCCAGCCGCTTACGGTTCGGGCTGAGGGCCTCGCGGAGCAGACCGGTGACGTGGTTATCAACTGCACGGGTGGTCAGGCTCCGGCCCTTGGCACCGCTCTGCCGCAGGTGAATATTTCGGTCACTTTGACCACCAATATCACCAGCCGTTTGCTCAACGATCCGATCACGGAAGCGTTGCTTTTCATCGACGATCCGGCTCCGGCCGCCCAGGCGCCCTGCGCTCCGGCTTCCGGCAGCACGGTTTGCGCTCCGCTGTACGCCGGCGCCAACGGGACCGCCACGGTGACCCCGAACGGCGTTGACGTCCGCAACGTGTTCCAGGGCACCCGCCAGAGCGACAACACTGTCGTTTGGCTGGCTGTTCCGATCAACGCCCCCGGTTCCACCGGCACCCGCGTGTTCCGCACGAAGAACATCCGCGCTGCCATTGCTGGCGCTTCCGCCACCAACGGCCAGATCTTTGCTCTCGTGTCCATTCAGAACCCGCCTGCCAACCTGCAGCTCAACAACTCGACGGTTAACGTCGCGTTCGTGCAGCAGGGCCTCCTGTTCGCGCTGCGTAGCCGCTCCGGCGGTGGCTTCGACGCCGCTGCTGCTGGCGTGAAGCTCTTCGCTTGCGAGAACTTCAACAGCGATATGGCCGCTAGCAACACTCCGGACTTCAACTCCCCGGGTGGACGCAGCTTCCAGCTTCGTTACCGCGAGAATTATGCCGCCGCCTTCAAGGTTCGCGACATCAATGCTCCGTTGACCGAGCCCGGCCTGCAGCAGAACATTCCGCAGAACAACAACGGTGCTGATCCGTCGCTCTCCACGGTTGTGGAATCCGGCTTCTTCAACACCGCCTACACCGCCACCAACGGTTTGAACCGCGCTGGCCGCGCCGACACCGGCACCCGCCTCCAGGCGAAGTTCAACAACGTTCCGGCGAACGTTCGCATCTACGTTTCGACGCACGCTCTCTCCACGGGTTCTTACGACGCCGCGGCTGCTCGTGCACAGAACGGTGGCGAAACCAGCGCTCTGGCGGCTGCCTATGCCGTTGCCAACACGCTCGGTACGCCTTCCACCATCATCCTGAACCCCACCAGCACTGCTGAAACGGGCGTTCTCGGTGGCAACGTTACCCGCTACCCCGCTGGCGCCACCGTCGGTATGATCGAAGTGCCGATCGTATCCGGTTCCGGCAGCTTCGTGTGGGAAGTCTTCGGTCAGGATCCGAACGCGATCGACACCGTGTCCTTCTCGGTCGCCTTGGCCTACCGCAGCGCCAACAACCCCGGCCTCGGTACGATGTCGGTCAATGGCAGCTTCGCGCCGATCTCCTCCAGCAACCGCATGAGCGCCACCGAGCCTCTGCCCCGGTTTGCTGATCAGTCGACGGCCGCCAACGCCGCCAGCATCAACATCTGCCAGACCAACCTGCTGTTCCCGTTCGTTAGCAACCAGGGCGGCTTCGACACCGGTGTGGCCATCGCCAACACCAGTTCCGATCCGTTCGGCACTGCTACCCAGAGCGGCAACTGCGAACTGAACTACTACGGTGGCACCACCGGCGGTGGAGCTGCTCCCAGCAAGCAGACCACTACCAGTGAAGTTGCCAGCGGCGCACAGGCCATCTTTACCCTGTCCTCCGGTGGCACCAACGGTATCGCGGCGACCCCTGGCTTCCAGGGCTACATCATCGCGACCTGCAACTTCCGCTATGCCCACGGCTTCGCCTTCATCAGCGACGTCGGCGCCCAGCGGCTGTCGCATGGCTACCTCGCTCTGGTCATCGATCCTTCCAGAACCGGCATCACCGCCGAGTCCCTGGGTCAGTAACCAGCGCTTAGTGCTCGAAAACGTTACGGGGCAGGTCGAAAGACCTGCCCCGTTTCACTTTTTAACCTTCCCCCCGTACATCTTTATTCCCTTCCATTTCAAGCTGGTGATAGACTAGTACTTGCGCGTCCATCCCAATTCAGCTTCTTCCTACAAGAGGTGACATGTCCAAACAAACTCCCTTCCTGCTCGCGGCGCTGAGCATTCTTTCCTGCGCGCAGTTTGCGCAAGCCCGCAACGTGTTCATCCTGCCTCCCGGTGACGGAAGCTTTCGTCCCGTTGCGAACTTCGTGGGCGACCCGTTTTCCCCGGCCTCCGTTCCCACAATCTCCGCGGCAGCCGATACCTTCGCGGCTTTCGCTTCTTCTTCCGGCAACAAATTCTATTTCGTTGGGAGATCTAGTACGGATACCGTAGTCGTGACGGACTCCAACTTCCAGGTCATCGCCCGCCGTAACCTCGGGCTCGGAGCTTCCGCCGCCGCAATGACTCCCGATGGCCGTTATCTCGTCGTCGCCGCCGGGACGGTCTGGCGCAGCGGGGTCTCCCTGATCGGCGCCGGTCCCGGGGC
>CALFYN010000500.1 GCA_937952345.1 uncultured Acidobacteriota bacterium | reverse complement strand
CCAATAATCCGTCTGATGCAGATGGTAGTGAAAGGCTTTGATCGTCGCCGGATAGCTCAGCGCCGCCGAAATCTGCGTCGTTTCCGGCGAGAACTCGCGGATCAATCCCTTCCCAATCCGCCCGATTTCCAGAAAATATCCCCGGTCGTCAGGCCACAACGGAAACGGCTCTACCGTCACCCCTTCAATCAGATCCGCCGAGTCCGGCTTCAAGATCACATTCCCGATGCCTTTCCCATTGCGCGGAAGCACCAGTTCCAGTGAATTGTAAGAAGCAAATACGGGATCGATCGCGGCTGCGGCCATTCCCCATATGATACAATCCAAGCGCAATGCCGGTCCATCGCTGGAATCAAGCCGAACGAGAACAGATGAACCCTTCCGTCGTGCGCCAGGTGCTGCACGGCCAGAATATTACCATCGCCAGGCTCGAATTGAAAAAAGGCGCTGTCGTGCCGGAGCACCACCACGTCAATGAACAAATCGCCAATGTGCTCGAAGGCGTCATTGTCTTCCACATCGAAGGCCAGGAAATTACCGTCGGCCCCGGCGAATCCATGGTCGTTCCGCCCAATGTGCCCCACAAAGTCACCGTAGTCGAAGACGCCGTCGTCTACGACGTCTTCTCCCCTATCCGCGAGGATTGGATCCGCGGAGACGACGCCTACCTTCGCTGATCACTTCCTCCACTCCGGGCGACTCCAGTACCGTCACGTGTTCCCCCCGCGGAGCCCATACCACGGCATCGGAAGCCTGGAAAATCGCAATCACCGGCACTCCGCACGCTGCGGCCAGGTGCGTGATCCCCGAATCGTTGCCAATATACAGCGAAGCCCCGCCAAGCCATTCCGCCAGATCCCACAGCGAATCGAATCGCTCCGCTTCCTCCAGCGCTTCCTCCGGACCCGCCGTCCAACGCACCGGCCTGTTCAGTCCCCGCGCCACCGCACGGTACTTCTCCAATTCCCAGTTCTTGCGCCTGCTCCCCGAAAACGGGTGAATCGCGACATACCCTTCGTCCCGCCACCTCACCGGCAACCGCGGCTGCGCTCCTGCCGCTCCACCCACCTGCCTCAAATAGAAATCGGTCGCCGAAACTCCCGCTGCTTCGGGCGGTAGCGCATTCAAAAACCGGAATGGCAAGCCCCGCACCGCCTCACGAAACTCCGCCCGATTTGCTCCATACCAGCTATAGATCGAGTCAAACTCCGCAAGCCTCCCCAGCGTCACCGCGGATAGAGTCAGCGCATCCAGGCCCGCCCGCACGATCGTATCCACACGGTCGGCGAACCGCACCAGCGGCGCATTCGCTTCCGTTGTCCATACCTCGGTGTAGTCTGAGCGAAGATACTCCAGGGCGGGCAGCGAGACGATAAAATCCCCGATCGCCCCAGGCCGGATTAGTAAGCGCCTCAATTCACCACGTCTACCGGCAGCTTCACATCCACCGTCTTCGGCGGAAAACACTCCTTGTGCGTGCACGCTTGATATCGCAGTTTCCCGCTGATCACCTGCATGCCCGGAGCGGCCGTCGCCGGTACCTGAAACGTCGTCACCAGTTCGAAATTCCCCGTGAACACCGACAGCGGCTTCTCACTGAACTCGTACTTCTCCATCTTCGGCGCCGGATACGCCACACCCTTCGTCTGCAACGGTTCCGCTGTCCACGTCAGCCGCAGCGGAATCAGATATTCATCCGAAGGCGTGTTGCTGTTCACGTGATACCCGTTCCGCAACTGCACAGCGATCTTCGCCGTAACCGTGGTGTTTTTCTTCGCCACCAGCTTCGGCGGCGCCGCCACGCTCAGAATGTTGCCCTGCGCCGTCAGCAGGCTAGTTGCCGCCAGAAGCAGTGCCGCTGCGCTCCTCGGCCACCTGCCCGCGATTGTCCAGTAATTGTTCAATGTCATTCTGATACACACTCTTGCTGACCAATCCCACGTGCGTGCTGGCAATCTTCCCCTGCCGGTCGATCACGAATGACGTCGGCAAGGAAGAGACCCCGCCATACAAATCCGCAACTTCATCCGTGCCGATCACCACGCGGTAATTCACTTTCTTCGTCTCCAGGTAAGGCTTCACCGCCTCCCACCCGTCTTCGTCCATCGATACCCCCAGTACCGCGAATCCGCGATCCTTGTACCGCTGCTCGAAATCGATGAACCACGGGATCTCAATCTTGCACGGCCCGCACCACGTCGCCCAGAAATTCAGCAGCACCACCTTGCCCTTATAATCGGCCAGTTGTACCGTCTTCCCCGTCGAATCTTTCAGCGTGAACGCCGGAGCCGTCTTCCGGTCCCTCTCCGCCTTCACCTCGGCGCGCACGGAACCCTCGCCGCAGCCCAGGCCCAGCATGCCAATTGCAGCCAAGGTGGCGCCGGCCATCAAACGGCGCGAGACAGAGTGGTGCATCGAAGTACTCCTTATCATGACGATTATATCGACAACGGCCCGCTGGCTATTCCCCGCATCCAGGCCCTGCGCAACTCACGGAACTTCCGTGCCAGCGTGTGTTCGGCATGTTCAGACCCCCAAATCCAGGCTGCCGTGTCGCAAAAGCTCTCGCACGAATACTGCCTCCACCGTACGCTGCGCCCGCGAACATCTTCCGGAAGCATTGCATCCTTCCGCCATTCCGAAGACCAGCCCAGCTCTCCTTTTGCTTTCGCTCTATATTCGCTACGCAGCAGTTCTTCCCAAGCCAAACGTTTTGGATTTCCCAGCCGGCGCCAGACGAAATGAAACAGCTCGTGTATTATGATGCGCCGCAACTCCTCTGGGTAACACAACAACTCGCTATCAAGAATCATATGCCGCGAAACCAGATACGATGCCGCGTGCACTGCCGTCCCGCTGTCTCTTTCCGAGTACAGCTTCCCGCCGATCACTGTCAGCCCGCGCCGGAACTCCACCTCGATCGGTTTTCCCGTCACCACTGGCAGCCCCGCGGCGGCTCTCGCCACCGCTCCGCCCTCTACTTCAGCGACTCGAAGTAGTCCGGCCGCTCCACTTTCAGTTCCACCGATTTCGCCGCGCCGTCCAGCCATTGCTTCAATCTCACGTTCTTCAATTCCGTCACCAGCACAGTCTGCACTTCCTCAAAGGCTTGCGGAGTCAGCTCCATCAGCCGGAACACATAATACCCGTTCGGCTGGCGCACCGGCTCGCTGATATCCCCCGGACGCAGCGCGAATACGGCCTGCTTGATCGCATCCGGCAGTTGGTCGTTGCGCCGGATCGGCCCGAAATCGCCGTCCTTTTCCTTCGAAATCGGATCCTCGGAATTCGCCTTCACCAACTGCACGAAATCCGCTCCTCCGCGCGCCTGCTTCACCAGCCCTTCCGCTTTCGCCTGTGCTTCCTGCTCCGTCAGCGTCTTCTTCCCGCCTGCGGCCGCCGCCGCATTCCCTGCCGCGAACGGCACGTAAATCAGCTTCAGCTTCGCCATGGTGAAGTTGTCCTTGCGCTGCTCGTACAACTTCTTCTGCTCTTCCATCGGGATGTCCGTCGTCTGCGACTTCTCTTCGATCAGCGCCTGCGACAGAATCTGCATCCGCGCCATCTGAATCCCCTCTTTATAGGGACTCTTGTCCGCCAGCTTCATCTTCTCGGCCTCGCCCACCAGTTGCTGCAGCATGAACCACTGGCTCAGAAACCCCTTCACGTCGCGCGAGAAATTCTGCTTCATCTGTGGAGGCAAACCCTCCATGATCTTGCTGACTTCGCCCGCCGTGATCTTCCGCTCGCCGGACGTTCCGACGACCGTTTCCGCTTCAATCGGTTTCGGAGCAGCCGGCGGATTCTGTGCCATCAGGGCAGCCGCGGCGAAAAGAGAGAAAAAAGGAGTGATGCGCATTGCGATGGAGTTCTGTACGTTATCCATTCTACCGTAAGCTTGCGTTGCTACCATCGGAAGGTGCGCTACCAGGAATTCGCCCCTGCGCCTCCCCTTCAGGACACGGTCGCCGCATTCTGGAAATTCACCGTCCTCGATCCCGCCTCGCGGGAGCACACCGTCGTCCCCGATGGAGCCGTGAACATCGTGTGGGCCCGCGGTGCTGCCATACTCGTCGGCCCGCGCAACACCGCTCTGCGCGTCCCCGTCACGCCGCACTGGGATTATTGGGGCATCCGCCTCATGCCCGGAGTCGCGCGCACGCTCATCCCTATCCATGTCCCCGCCACGCGCGAACAGGCTGCTCCATTGCACTTCACGGCCCCCCAGGCCGCCGCCGAATTCGTCGCAGCCATGCAGCAGGTTCCGGGCGTCCCCGCTCTCGAATCCGTAGTACAGTCCTGGCTCGAACGAGCCCAACCGCCCGATCCCCTGGTTCAGGAATTCACCCGCCGCATCATTGCCGCCAACGGCATCGCCCCAATCCATTCACTCTGCGGCGGCCTCTCCATCAGCTACCGCCAGTTGCTGCGCCGCTTCCATCGCGACGTCGGCATGACGCCCAAGGAATTCTCCCGCCTGCGCCGCATCCGTTGGGCTTGCCTCCAGGCACTTGAATCCGGTGAATCCTGGGCGCGCATCTCCGCCGGCAGCGGTTTCGCCGATCAATCCCACCTCTCCCGTGAATTCACCGGTGTCTTCGGCTGGCCTCCCGAACTCGTTAAGGAATACCTCCGCCGCATCGATCACCACCTCGTCTAGGCTCCCGTGTCACTTTTCTTCTATCCCCACCCTGCCTGCTGAATGTATCGTCGCTGTTATGATCCTCACCTTCCTCCTCTCCCTCCTCTGTGCGGTTCTCCCCGGCCAGGCGCCCCGCGGTCCCGACGTCTCCGCCCAAAAAGCAGCCATGCGCAAGCTCGATTTCCTCACCGGCAAGTGGGAAGGCGATGCCGTCGTCCGCACGCCCGCTGGCGAGCGCAAAATCCGCCAGTCCGAAGCCGTCGAATACCGCCTCGATGGCCTCATCCTCCTCATCGAAGGAACCGGCCGCGATCCCGCCACCGGCGAGATTGTCTTCAACGCCCTTGCCACCATCTCCTATGACGACACCGCCAAAACCTACCGCATTCGCGCCTACAATGCCGGCCGCTACCTCGACACCGAACTGACACCCGAGCCCAACGGCTTCCAATGGGGATTCACCGCCGGCCCCGCCAAAGTCCGCAACGTCATGACCCTCGGCCCCGCCGGTGAATGGATCGAGTACAGCGAAGTCACCCTCGCCGGCCGCCCACCCATGCGCACCGTGGAATTCAAAGTGCTCAAAAACTGACGTCCCTTCATCCCCAGGCGAAAGGAGCCTGCCATGAAGCTCGATCAGATCGCCTATTTCTCCATGGAGATCGCTCTCCGCCCCGAAATGCCCACCTACGCCGGCGGCCTCGGCATCCTCGCCGGAGATACTCTCCGCGCCGCCGCCGACCTCGATGTCCCCCTCGTCGGCGTCACACTCCTCCACCGCAAAGGCTACTTCGTCCAGCACCTCGATGCCGCCGGCCGCCAATCCGAATCCACCGCCGAATGGCAGCCGGAACAGTTCTGTGAACGCATGAATCCCACCGCCACCGTCACCATCGAAGGCCGGCTGGTCCACCTCCGCGCCTGGCGTCTGCTCCTTGGCGGCGGCGACGGTGATCTCGTCCCCGTCTACCTGCTCGATACCAACCTCCCCGAAAACAGCGGCTACGACCGTACTCTCACAGACCACCTTTATGGCGGCGACACCCGCTATCGCCTCTGCCAGGAAATCATCCTCGGCAAAGGTGGCGTCGAAATCCTCCCCAAACTCGGCCACACCCACATCAGCCGCTATCACATGAATGAAGGGCACTCCGCGCTTCTTACCCTGGCCCTCCTCGAACAGCGTCTCAACGGCCGCCCCTTCACCGCCGCCACGAACGAAGATCTCAACGCCATTCGCGCCAAATGCATCTTCACCACCCATACCCCCGTCCCCGCCGGGCATGACCAGTTCCCCAGTGACCTCGTCGCCGGCGTCATGGGCCGCCAATGCGCCATGGCCTTCGAACACACCAAAGCCTGCCTCGGCGGCGTGCTCAACATGACCTACCTCGCCCTCTTCGGATCACACTACGTCAACGGCGTCGCCATGGAGCACGGCGTCATCTCCCGCAGCATGTTCCCCGAATATCCCGTCCACGCCATCACCAACGGCGTCCACGCCCTCACCTGGACATCCCCGCCGTTTCGGGATCTATACGATCGCCACATCCCCGAATGGCGAAAAGACAACAACTACCTCCGCTACGTCATCGGTGTCCCGCTCGAAGAGATCCGTGCCGCGCACCAACTCGCCAAACAGCAGCTAATCGATGAAGTCCACCAGCGCACCGGCATCGCGCTCGAACCCGGCGTACTTACTCTCGGCTTCGCCCGCCGCGCCGCCGCCTACAAACGTGCCGACCTCCTCTTCCACGACATCGAGCGCCTCAAGCACATCATCCACAACATCGGCCCTCTGCAAATCCTCTACGGCGGTAAAGCTCACCCCCAGGACACCGCCGGAAAAGAAATCATTCGCCGCGTTTGCGAAGCCTCTCAGCTCCTCCAGGGCATCGCCAAGGTCGTCTACCTCGAAAACTTCGACTGGACCTTTGCCCCACTCCTCTACGCCGGCGTCGATCTGTGGTTGAACACCCCCAAACGTCCCGAAGAGGCCTCCGGCACCAGCGGCATGAAGGCTGCCCTCAACGGCGTCCCCAGTCTCAGTATCCTCGATGGCTGGTGGATCGAAGGCTGCCTGGAAGGCATGACCGGCTGGGCCATCGGTGATGGCCCCGAAACCGCCGAGTCCGTCGATCAGGAAGCTGCTTCTCTCTACGACAAGCTCCAACGCATCATCCTCCCCCTCTACTACGGCCGCCCATTGGCGTTTGCGCAAATCATGCGCAATGCCATCGCCCTCAACGGATCCTTCTTCAATACCCAACGCATGCTTTCCCAATACGTCGCCAACGCCTATTCGTTCGAAACCTGATCCCATTCCACACACTGCAATCAGCCCGACGTTGGCACATCGCATGCTCTCTCAGATCTTTGGATGCAACCAAGGAAAGGAGGGTCAGCTCATGCTGTATCGAATGACCACGCTGCTCGCGGGCGCTACCCTGCTCGCGGCGCTTTGCGTTGCAGACACTTGGAACAAAAAAACCATTCTCACCGTCGCCGAACCCGTGATGGTGGGACAGACAACATTGCAGCCCGGCAAGTACGTGATCAAACTCGTCGACTCGCTCGCCTTCCGGCACATTGTCCGCATTACCAACGAGCGCGAAAACCAAGTCATCACCACCATCCTGGCTATCCCAAACTACAGGCTCAAACCAACAGGCGACACCGCCTTTGAATGGTGGGAAACCCCCGCCGGCAATCCCAAAGCCTTGCGCGCCTGGTTCTATCCTGGCGATAACTTCGGCCAGGAGTTCGTCTACCCCAAGGGGCTCGCCGCGAAGATTGCCGTCGCCGCCGCCACCCCAGTTCCCACTACCCCTGCCACCACCGAAGCGGAAATGAAGACCGCTCCGGTCACTGTGGTGGAACCCTCCGGCCAGGAAAAGCCCTTCGAGCCGCCCAAGGAGACTCCGGTGCTGCGTGCCGAAGCTGCGCCCGCACCCGCCCCTGTCCCTACTCCGGAACCGGCCCCCGAACCAACGCAGTTGCCTGAAACGGCAAGCCCCTTCGCCACCATCGGCCTCATCGGACTATCGGCCCTGGCGGCTGGCCTTGCCTTGCGCCGCTGCCCCCGCTAATTCCTAGCCGCTTGTTACTGGCGGAAGGAGGCCACATGCGAACACTCTCCATTGGGATGCTCTGTTACGCCGGCCTCCTCTCTGCCCAACCGCAGACCGAACTGCGCATCGTCAGCGAGGTCAACCTGGTGGTCGTCGACGTCGCCGTGCGAGACCGCCAGGGGAAACCTCTCGCCAATCTCTCCAAAGAGCAGTTCCGCATCTTCGACAACGGCCGCCCCAAGCCGCTCGCCGCCTTCGCATCCGAGGACTCGCCCGTATCCATCGGCCTCATCGTCGATTGCAGCGGCAGCATGAAGCCCAAAGCCGGCCATCTCCTCACTGCCGTCAGCGCGTTGCTCTCCGGCAGCAATCCCCTCGACGAAACATTCCTCGTCACCTTCAATGACTCCGTTGTCACCGGCGCCACGCGTCCGCCCGAGGAAATTCGCCGTACTCTCTATGCCACACCCATCCAGGGACGCACCGCCCTCTACGATGGAATCCACCAGGGCCTCGCTCAAGTCGCCAAGGGTAAATGGGAGCGCAAGACCCTCGTCGTTATCAGCGATGGCGCCGACAACGCCAGCCTCCGCTCGCGCCGTGAAGTGCTCCACGAGGCCATGCTCCAGCACGCCACCATCTACACCATCGGCATCTCCGACATCCGCGAGCATGGCCGCGACCCCGGCCTCCTCCGCGAACTCGCCTCCCTCAGCGGCGGCGCCGCCTACATCGATATCCCCGTTACCGAGCTCGTCGAAACCTGCCGCCAGATTGCCCGCGAAATCCGTGCCCGCTACATGGTCGCGTTCCTCGCCTCCGAGGCCGCGCGCCAGGAAAAACGCCGCATCCGCATCCAGGTCGATGTTCCTGGTGGCGCACGCGTTTCCGCGCGCCGCGCCTATCTCGCAATGCCGCCCGCATCGAGGACACGCCCATGAGAATCCGCATCCACGTTCCCCGGTTTGCAGGCGCTGCCATCGCCACCCTTTCCCATCTCCTCATCTGGGGCGGCGTTGCTGCGATTGCCCTCTACCTTTGGTCGGAATCCGATCGCCGCATCTATCAGGCCGTGCAAAGCTCCTACATCAGCCAGCCAGCCTCCAGCTCTATTCCCCCGCGGCCGCCCGTCCTTCCCGTTGCCCCCAAACCAGCCGGCTCCTGGAACCCCTGGCAACGCGATCCGCTCGTCATCGCACGCCTCGAAATCCCCCGCCTCCAAATCAACGTCATCGTGCGCAAAGGCATTGACGGACCCGCCCTCCGCCGCTCCGTCGGACACATGCCCGGCACCCCACTCCCCGGCCAACCCGGTAACGCCGTCTTCGCCGCCCACCGCGATGGCCTCTTCCGCCCCCTCCGCCGTATCGAGCGCGGCGATCTCATCCGCGTCATCGCACGCGACGCCTTGTTCTCCTACCGCGTCGACGGCCTCGCCATCGTGCCCCCCGATGCCCTCGACATTCTCGCCCAGACGGAACAGCAGCGCCTCACCCTCATCACCTGTTACCCCTTCGACTTCATCGGCAATGCCCCGAAACGCTTCGTGGTCTTCGCGGCACGCGAGCACTGATCCACGGCGGCGGCGACCCGAACGCATACTGCCCTTCAATCCACAGCGGCGTCCCATTCCGCACTACCACCCCATCATTCTCATCCACCATCCATTGCTCGCCCCATTCGTACAGCCACCGCGCATCCGGCTCCAGTAACCGGATGCACGAATGGCTCGCCGGCCTTCCCGGCAGCGCATACGCGTGCAGGCTTAATCCCTCCCTGCTGTCGAAATTGAAGCTATAAGGCAAATACCACTCCGGGTTCACCGTGCTGCGCCGCCCTCGCGATTTCCAGTTCAAGTGATACGCCCCCGGCGGTGTCGGATGAATCCTCGTGCCCGAAGAGATCGGCCCCCAATGCACCAGTTCCCCATCCTCATAAGCCCCTAGCGCCTGCAATCCAAGATCGGCGATCAGCGCCTTCGGATACGCGCCAAGCGCTTCCTCCCAGCGCCAAAATGGCCCATATTCCCTCTCATTCTCATCCCACACCTCCGGCACCACTATCTGTCCCAATGCCGCCAGCCCCCGCCGGTCCGCACGGTTCAGCTTCGATAACAAATCCACCTGGCATCCCGTATAACGCCGCGATAGCCTCCACCCATCCCGTGGCCGCTTCTCCAAAAGCAATGCAACTTCACCCCAACCCGCCGCCGCGCACGGCAACGCTAGAAACGCCCTTCTCGTTAAGGCCCACACATGCCTCCACTGCAAGCTCTCAGCCATTCCCCTTTGGCAGAACGATTGCTCCCTCAATAACGATGGAAGACACAATTCTTCGCAGGCGCGTCGAAGACGAGCTCTCCGATGAGCCGAGCCTTGACGAAGCCGGAATCGGTGTCGCTGTCCACGACGGCGTTGTCACGTTGACCGGCCATGTCCCCAGTTACGCCGACTTCCATACCGCCGAGCGAGCCGCATTGCGTGTTCGTGGCGTCCGTGGCGTCGCCAACCAGCTCGAAGTGCGCCTCGCCGCCGCTCTCACCCGCAACGACGAGGACATCGCCCTCGATGTGGCCAACGTCCTCCGCTCCAATGCCCACGTTCCCCATCAATGCATCCAGGTCACCGTGCGCGGCGGTCATGTCACCCTAGAAGGCGAAGTCGACTGGTGGTTCCAGGGAGAAGCCGCCGCTGATCTCGCCCGCAACCTCATCGGCGTCACCAAGGTCACCAATCGCATCGCCGTCCGCCGCCGCGAAACCAACGGCTCTGTCCGCGAACGCGTCCTCTCAGCCCTCTCCCGCACCGCCATCTCCGATCCCAAAAAAGTGACCGTCGAAACCCGTGGCGACCATGTCATCCTTCGTGGATCTGTGCATGCCTGGTGGGAACGCGATGAAGCCGAACGCATCGCCTGGTCCATCCAGGGAGTCTGTCACGTCGACAACAACCTCTTCGTCGAACCCTCTAGAGGCGGCGGCGACTGATTCGTTTCGCATTCCTGCTCTCTTCCACGCACCACTCTGTGCCCAGCCTGTCTGCCCCTTGTCTCCGTCACCACCGTCCATTGCTGCTCCCCATCGTCGTCGCAATACAGCACCACCCAATCCCCCGTTTTTCCCAACTGGTGCGCCCGCGCCGTGTTCGAATACAGCGCCGTATAGTGCCGCGGCCCGCGATCCGTATGCAGAATCGGCAACCACGCCTTGTGCGAAGGATTCATCCGCTTCGGCGCGATCAACGCCAGCGTTCCCTCCGCCGCCCGCTGCCGGTACTCCCGGTCGACGTCCAGCAACTCCTCCACCGGCACCGCCATCCCCGGCTCAGGCCTGCGCGCCAGCCGGCTCAATCGAAGTTGAATCGAATTCAGAATTGCCGCCGCCCGCTTCGGCCCGATACGCTCCATCGAAGCCAGCCGCCCATCGTACAGCGCAGCCTCCAGATCTTCCAGCGAACTGATTTGCAGGTCGAAGTGCAGCCTCTCCGCCAGCGCCGTGCCGATTCCCGGAATGGATTCCAGTAACCGCACCGGATCCGCTTCCCCCCGCAGCCGGTCCAGGATCTTCAGCTTCCCCGTCCCGATCCATTCCACAATCGTCCCCGCCAGCCTCTCTCCAATCCCCAACCGCTTCCGCAACTCACCTTCACCCCCCCGCCTCCAGATCTCCTCCACGCTCTCCCCGCACGATTCAATCTGCCGCGCGGCGTTGCGATAAGCCTGCACCCGAAACAGATTGCCTTCCTGCTCCTGCAGCAGGTCCGCTACTTCCCGCAAACGGCGTGCGAGTCGTGCATTCACTTCCCGTGAACCTCTCCTGCTCGATCAGCAATACTGTTGCCGAAATGCCGACGGAGAGACCCCTGTCCCTCCCGCTGTGGGGCGGGACCCCCGTCCCGCGGCCAGCCCCCCGGCTGGCCTCTCTCGAGTCACAGGTATTCATTCGGGCCTGGCACCCCAATTGCTAACAGCTTGACTTAATCCTGAAATACTGAGGAGTCCTCTAAGC
>CALFYN010000499.1 GCA_937952345.1 uncultured Acidobacteriota bacterium | reverse complement strand
ATGGGGAACGTCATCCCGAACTTGGCGATGCGGATGCCCATCGGCTCCCAATCGTCCTGTTCGATGCCCAGATCGCGCAGCGCCTGCATCAGGTCATAGAAATACTTGCCCGCCGTGGCGATGCCCAGCCTCGCGTTCTGCTTCGCACCGAACCAGCGGTTCAACCGGTTGGCGCGTGCGAATGCCTTGGCGGCTTCCAGACGATGACGGTTCGCCTCCGGCTCAATTGCGCTGGTGTAGGGGATGAGCAGCCGCGGATCGGTCTTCTTCCGGTAGCCCTCCGGCAGGTGCACCTGCCGATCGATGGCATTCACTTCCACGCGGCCGCCGCCGTCGCAAACCTGCGTTAGCAACTTCATGCCGCACCACGCGCCGGTATACCGCGAAAGTGCAATCCCCAACAGACCCAGATCCAGAATCTCTTGCGTGTTGCCGGGGAACAGCACGGGGATCGCCGCATTCATCAGGCTGAAGTCGCTCTGATGCGGGATCGAAGAGCTCTTGCAGGCATGATCGTCGCCGGCGAGCACCAGCGCCGCGCAGTGGCCGGGAGATCCGGCAAGGTTGGCATGACGGAAAATATCTCCGGAACGGTCCACTCCGGGCCCCTTGCCATACCAGATGCCAAGCACCCCATCGTAAGCAGACTGCCCCATTACCTGATAGATCTGGCTGCCGAAAATCGTCGTGGCCGCCATGTCCTCATTTACGCCCGGCCAGAAATGGATATCGTGTTCGCGCAACAGCGATCCCGTGCGCTGCAAAGCCATGTCATATCCGCCCAGCGGCGAGCCCTCATATCCGGAAATGAAGGCGCCCGTCTTCAGCCCCGCGCGGCGGTCGAGACGCATCTGATCCATCGGGAGGCGAACCAGTGCCTGGATCCCAGTGAGATATACCGAGCCCGATTCGACGGTATACCGATCGTTCAGCTTCATCGGATGTGCTCTTATTATCGCCTCAAGCGAAGGCGAGGATTGGATCGGCATCGCCTTCCATCCAATCCACGAACTGGCCGGGGAAGGAAATTTTCCCGCCCTACGCCATCCACTCGTCCAACTCCGCGCCGGATACCTCCAGCGGGCCATCCGGCGGCAGCGCATCCACTGGCAATCCGTTCTGCCACACAGATACCTCAACCAGTGCACGATAATCCGAAATCGGAACCGAGCACTCCAGTACCCGCCGGAACGCCACCTGAGCCACCTCGGCGCCTTCCAGCACTTCCACCGGATCGTCCAGCCGCACCCGTATCGGTACTTCGTTCACCGTGATCCGGACTTCCATCCCCGGCAACGCGGCCAGTTCCGCTTCCAGAAAGTCCACCCGCAGGAAGAGATGCCCGTTGCCGATCCCATACTGCAGTTCCTTCACGATGAACCGCTGCCCGTGCATCGCTCCGCCTCGTCCATCGACGCGATAAATGCCCGCCCCCAGCCATTCGAAATACGACGTGACTTCCCCATCCACCTTGGCATGAATGGGAGCCTGCGGACGCTGGTGTAACGCTGCCGCGCTGGTGCGCAAAATAGGCCGGGACAACCCATCCGGCGGCGTGAGGCGTAATGCCCTGTACATGTTTGCCAGGTGATCGCGAAACAGTTGATCGAACTCGACACGATTCTCCGAGTGGTGATGCGGACCATACCACCAGCACCAATCGCTGCCCTCGGCGATCATCAACTCTTCCTTCGCCAGCGCATAGTCCTCCGCCGGCAACTCTGTGCGTGCGCATCGCTCGAACGCCTCCCGCGCCTGCAGCAGATGCTCCCATGCGCGGTTGTCTTCGTCGAAGCCGATCCACACGTCGAAGTTCGCCCCAATCCACGAACCGGGCGCGACATGATCCAGCCGGTCATCCTCCACCAGCGAAAGCCCTTCCGATACCGTCACCGCCTGCATGTTGGCGCGTTCTCCAATGCGCCGGTACAACTCGCGCAGAAAGGGCCGGCCGTTGAGGTAGTAATGCTCCCACGCGTTTTCGCCATCCAGGATGATCGGCACCAGTGCATCACGCCCCTGCCGGAGCAAGTGCTGGCAGTTCGCCTGAATGCGATCGAGGAAGTCCGCCGCTGCCGCGCCGGCGTCCATGCGCGAATAGACAAACCCGACCAGATCGCTGAGGTAATGATCGCGGAAGATCATGCTCAACTCCCGTCCGTCGCGCATCCAGCGGTAGTGGCGATAGGTGGTGGATGGATCCGCGCCGCGCCCCAGTGTCTTCGCCAACACCCCGTTGTCACTGGCCGCCCACTTGTATCCGGTATCCGCCGCAATCGTCAGCGCCTCGTCCGATACCGATCCCTCCGACGGCCACAAGCCCGCCGGCTTCCGTCCCATCTTCGATTCCACATACGCCATGGACCGCTCCAGATGTTGCCGCGCGTCCTGCGGAAAGCGGAACCGCGAAGGCAATGGCACGTGTGGATTCGCTTCGTGCGCAATGTTGGAATCGCACAGCAGCGGCAGAATCGGGTGATAAAACGGAGTGGCGGACACTTCGATCTGTCCGCTCTGCGCGAACTCGCGGTACGTCGGGATGACCCGCTGCAGGATCTCGATTTGCTTGCTGCCCACCAGAGCCTGATCCTCGAGCGAATACCCCTTGCCCTTCTTCACCAATCCCTTCACTTCGGGGTCATTGGCCAGATACTCCTCTTCAAACCACGCCAACTGCGAGAGCACTTGCAGGTCGCGCAACGCCTTCGCGTTGAATACCCGCAGCGCACGGCGCACATTGCGGTCGGCAGCTTTCCACGCATCGTGCAACTCCGCGTAGCGCGGATACCTGCCGATCAGGTGAATCGGATTCGCCTGAAAAAAGTAGTGCAGAATGAGCGTGATCTCCGCTTCCGTCAAGTCTTCGGCCGGCTTCAGGGCGCAACGCAGAAATGGCTCCTCGGCCGTTCCAGCGGCGTAATCCTCAATTTGCAGCAGCAGTTACGGAACCAGGTTGAACGTTTGGCGAATCTGCG
>CALFYN010000498.1 GCA_937952345.1 uncultured Acidobacteriota bacterium | reverse complement strand
CGCGATGAGCGAAGAACCGGCGCTTACCGAAGAAGCAGACTGTAGGTCAAGGACGGGCGGCGCACGCACGGCCAGTGGCGCACGCGCCGCCAGCAGCACCGCGGGCGCAGACCCGCTTCTCACGGTTTCGAGTAATGCGTCCGATTCCGTAAACGCAGCCACAACCGCAGTTCCAAGCAGTTGTGCATCCACCACACCCGACCATTGCTTCAACGCCGAAAGCCGGGTGAGCTTATTCGCTTCGAGCAGCGTCAGGTGCGGTGATGCATTGTTCGATCCAGCCGGGGCGACGTCGCCGGAGAACAGGATTTGGCTCGCACCGGCATCGTACACATTGTGAATCCATTGGACCCTGGCTCCGTCCGGGGTGGTTGACCCGGAAGCGAGGGCGATCTCCATACCATTCGCGCCAACACGGCAAACACCGCCGAAGTTCTGCCCCCAACACTGGGCGAAAAAGTTGCCATCAGGCGTGCCATGCCACTCACCGAAGTATCCGTTCAAGTTGCGTCCCCCTACCACTTGCCCTGGAGAGTAAACCAGCCGCGCGGCTCTCTCCGTGACGTGGTATGTCACCTGCGCTCCGGAGTTGTTGGTAAACGTAACCATCGCCGCGGTCCCATTGCGGGATCCGGCCAGGTTATTGAACCACCGCACTCCGTGCTCTTCCCGCGTGATCAGCTTTTTTTCGGTTCCATCCGGCAGCCGTTTGACCAACTGTGTTTGCGAATTGAAAAAATAGACCGATCCATCATCCCCCAGCACATGTTTGCCAATGTTGGAGTTGCAGCCGCCACCGGTAGCCAGTTCCGTCTCGGGACCGGAGCGGGGAACGAGGACAAGTCCGTACTCACACCATAGCCCTGGATACTGCATCGAAATCAGGGCATCGCCGCGAGCATTTACATTGAATCCGGTAATGCGCATGACCAGCCGTCCGATATTCGGCAGGTATTGCCCCGCGTAGGCGGCCACGCGGAGGGCGCCGGCATTGTCGCGAATCACGGCAGCCTGCCCGCCACTGGACAGGGTGGCGATGCCCCCTAGAAAATCACCCGACGCCGACAGGTTGGTGAACCCGGTCATCGTCACGGCCCCACTCGCGGGGTCGCTCGCCATCAAGCGCCGCAGTGCATATTCCCGGCGGGGGCCGACCCTGATTCCGATCGAAGACTGGAAAACGATGTTAGCCGGAGCTGACAGAACCTGTGCCGTTACCGTGACAGCGCCCTCGTCCATCCCGCGTGCGATTCCTTCAGCGCTTACTTCCAGAATCTGCGGCTGCGACGATGTGAACGAGAAGCCAACGCCTGGGATAGGCACCCCGTCCGCGTCGAACGCTTGCGCCGACAACTGTGTGGAATCTCCGGCACGCATGTCCTCGCGGCCCAATGCCAGCGTGATCCGCGCGGGAATGATCTTCAGCTCTAATTCAGCCGATGCTTCCGTCATCATCTCTCGCGCCCGGATGATAGTCACTCCTGGATACAATCCGCGGACCTCGCCGTCGGCGCTCACGGCAGCAATATTCGGATCGGAAGAACTATACGACAGCCGGGCGTTGACACCAGGCGCCGCACTCAGAGACGCGCGTAGAGTCATCGTCCGCCCCACATCGAGAGTCGTGCGGGGCAACTCCAGGGATAGGCTGATGTCCTGTGCCTGGACGTTCAGCGCCAGGCTAAAAAAGAGGAGCAGCTTCATACAACGTCATCTCATCTTTGTAACTACGACTGATGAAGAATATCCGGCCATCGTCGCGGAGGTCCACGGAAACCGGATCGCGAAGCCATACGCCCCCAACCGCCGGCTCGCTGTAATCCAGGACTACTCGCACCTTGGAATCGGTGATCAGCGCCAGTTGCGGCCGCCCCCCAGAATTCAATGCGGTGGCGACGTGGCCCATGCGGTTGACATCCCACGCTCCAGTGTTATTAATAATATTGCCTGTCGGAGAGTCGTCACCGGTTCCGATCACTCGGGTCCATGCGCCGTCTGTCAATCGGTAGATGCCGTTGCCGTCTTGCAACTGGATTTGGGCAAAAACCTGCGATCCTCCAACGCGGATGTCCCGAATGGATTGAATGCGGCGGCCTTCCAGTATCGAGTCAACGAGCGTCACGGCCCTCCATTGCTGCCCGTCAAAGGAGAACAGCCCCTCGCGCCCGCCGTTAACCCGCATAATGCAGTAGAGTATTCCGTCATCGGCCACCCACATCTGGTTAATTCCTTCGAAATTGCCTCCGGTGGGACTCGGCGTGCGGTAGTTGCCACCCCCCGAACCGATCCACGCGAGCGGCCGTAAGGCGCCACTCTCTACAAACGACAACAGTTGCGGCCCAGCGCTCGTCCAGTTGAGAACGGCAACCGTACCATTCGAATTTCCAGTGAATTGGGCGGGCCCATAGACCCGCACCCCCTCGACCGACTGAAATCTCGCAAGCAGAACGGAACGCTCCGCATCCCACAGGTTCAGCGAATCACCCGTACCCACCAACAGCCCCCCATTGGGAGTCTTTCGTGGGGCTGAGTTCCACTCATACCAGCCACCACCCGGCACTTGATCGCCCCATATCAGCTTCGGAAAGATCCCGCGAGAAGATACCTCAACCACGTTGCCCCCATTCGATCCGGTGATCAAATGCGCCGGCCCCAACTTGTCCCCTGGAACGAGATTCGTGAAGGTCATCCCCGCCGTTGCGGATACCGTCTGGCCCGCCTCCACAAGCGTGCTCGCCCGATTCCCACTGGAGCGCACCACGGAGAAGAGATTCGACTCGAGCCGCGCCTGCGCAATCACATCTCCATTCGCCGTGACTCCGGCGGAATAAAACTGTGTGAAGGGCGAACCGGCAGGCGAGAGCCTACCTTCCAAAAACACCGGCCGAGGTGAGTTCTTCCCATCCCAAACGTGAACTCCATGCGACGGCGCCCCACCATAGAACGCAACATGGCCCGATTCGTTTACGGAATACACCGATCGCAGTCCGTTCTGAATCTCGAGATATTTGATCTGCCCCGGCGAGCAGTCCCCTCGGGGGCAGAGCGCCAGGCGTGTCGGTCCGGCCGTAAAAGCAAGACCGAATGCCAGGTGCCCCCCAACCAGAGAGTGCACGGGCCCCAACGCTTCGGAGACCACCCGCCCATCGAGTTGGTCGCCGGCTCCCGCAATCCGCTGAATTCTGCCGGAAGAGATTCGATAGAGAATCTGTGGCCCTCCGGCTCGCACGGTAAATGCCACTTGGCCATCGTTGTTCACGGAGAAGTCATTGGTAAACGTCCAGGCGCCATCGATTCCCGGCAGCGCTTGCGCCGTATCCAGCACGAGCCCGACATCCCCCTGCGGGCTGATTTGAAACAGCCCGGTGCGGCGTGCCGTACTCGCTGTGTAAAGATAGCTGGCTCGGAAAATCCCGGTGCCATGGTCATTCAAAGCCAATCGGCTGGCGTAAATGCTCCGCAATTCCTCGAATCCGGATGCGTCGTGCAGGATAAATCGAGGGGCGCTTCCTGGTGTAACCAAGACCAGCCCTGGACCACTGCCCCAATAGTTCACCGTAGTCAGAACTTCACCCCTATTGTTGATGGCAGGCTCGCTGAATTCGGTGATCATGGTGCCTGGGACAATGCCGGGCTCTCCCGTTGCAAGTAGCAATCGCGGCGGTCCCTGATCGGCCAGAAACAGCCCCGTGGCGTATCCCTCCAGCGAACCGTTAAAGGCGACTTGTCCCAACCCATTCACTGCGATTTGACCCTGCCTGGGCCGCAACAAGAACGAATCGCGCTTATCCGCCGTGGTGGCAAGCTTCGTAATCCGGAATGGCCTGAGCGGCCGCACCGTCAGGCGTGCGCGCCCATAGAACTGTGGGATAAACTGCCCCGGCCCCGCGCCAGGTTGGCCGGCCGGAGGAGAATTGTAATTGAACGCGGCCCGCACCGTGAAGCGCCCCAAACCTACGCTCGTCAGCGTGCCGTCTCGCCCAATGAACACCGAAGCAGTGTTGAAGCCATCCTCGCCAACCACGGTCCAACTGAGAGGAACATCCGCGATTTCGGCTCCATTGACATCGAGCACGCGCGCCGAATAAGCGACATCCTCACCTACGGCAATTTCCTTCTCGCCGGGCGTCACTACGATACTCGCCGGAATGGATTGCAGACGGATCGTGCTCCGCGCGTTACCGCATTGCGCCACGATGTCGCCGATGCCCAGCGACTGCGCCGTCGCCATCCCGCCTGCGCCGATCGTGAAGGGTGCATTCGCCGCCGCGGTCCAATTGCACGTGGCATTGGTTAGAGGCCGTCCCGTTCCGTCCCGCGCCACTGCAGTCAACTGCACGGAATCTCCCGCCACAATTCGATTCTCCGGCGCAGTGATCCAAACCGAAGCTGGAGCTTGCGCCCAGAGAATCGCCGGAAATGCGATCAGCGACAGACCTGCTTTCAACCGAACACCTCGTCAACGGCTGTGAACCGGCCCCTCGCGGCGTCTGGCACATATTCGAATCTTCGCCCCGACGGCGTATTCGTGAACGCCTTTGTCCAATCCACCCCCATTGCGGAATAGATAGTGGCGGCGAGATCCTCGGGATAGATTGGCCGCTTCTGGCTCCACCCAGGCTCGAGGACCCCGCTTCCCTCTTCATCCGTTGCCCCAATCACCCGTCCGCCCTTGACCCCGCCTCCGATCAAACAGCCGGGCATTGCCAGGCGGTGGTGATCGCGGCCTCCACGGGCATTCAGTTCTCCAGGGGTTCTTCCGAACTCGCCGGTGATCGCGATAATGGTCGAATCCAGATGCCCGGATTGCTTCAGGTCCTGTACAAGATTCCCCACTCCGGCATCCAGTTCGTTCACCAGCGTATACATGTTCGGCCGGTAATTCGCGTCGAACATCGACTGGTGCGTATCCCATCCCCCGGAATGGATGTTGATGAACGATGTGCCGGCTTCAGCCTGAATCACATTCCGCGAGACCAGGCAGGCTCGCCCGAATGATATATTCCCGTATCGTTGGTTCTCCTCGTTGGTGAACTGAAATGCCGGAACGATGCGCGGGTTGTACATCATCTGCTTGGCCGCCTTGTAGAACTCCGTCTGATTGGCGATCGTCTGGCTGTAAGGATTCTGCCGCAATTCCGCATCCAGTTCCTCGAGAAACCTGTACCTTTCCTCGAACCGCGACTGGCTGGTATTCCCAAAGTAGTTGTGCTGCAGATTGCCGAATCCCCCAGCAACGGCTGGTGCGAGAAACGGCTCATACGTGCCCCCGAGAAACTTCGCTCCTGGCATCGCGTTGGATGAATTCAGCGCCATGAAAGGAGGCAACGGGCCCGGAGCGCCCTTTTCCCAAGCCAACACAGAACCGATGTGCGGGGACTCCAGCACAAACGCGGGATTCTGCGGATGGATCGTCTGAGTGTAGAACTGGCCTCGTTCATGAATCAGCTCCCAGCTATTCATCGAATGAAGCAGCAACAGATCGCTGGTCATCCTCGACAAGTTGGGGAATAGTCTTCGGGATAGAAAGAATCCGGGCCCGAATTGCCCGATATCCGCGTCGGGCGGATTCCATGGCCCGTCCTTGGGGTCGAACGTATCCAACTGGCTCGGTGCCCCGTCCAGGTTGATGTAGATGCAGGCTCGCGCCGTTCCGCGAGGCTTCACGTTCGATGCAGTCTCCTGTCCAACACCCCGCTTCACAAAAGTGAGAAACGATGTGGCGTTCGCCGCGTCGAGCAGCAGCCGCCGCCTGGAAATCCTATGATCGAGCCCATTGCAGTGCATACGAGTTCCTCCTCAGTGCTGCACCAGGAAATCGGTCTTGTTGAGCAACGCCCACTGAAGGTCGGAGAGCCACTGCTGCCGCGGTCCGTTTTTATTCCGCGACACAACCGCCATCTCCTCGCTGGTGGGATATCTGGCCAGTGTGGCGAGAAAAAGTTGCTGCACCGCGGCATCATCGTCCATCGTGGATGCCATGATCTGACCCACGCGCGTGGTTCTTCCGCCATCGCGGCCCGCGAACGTGCGGAAGTTCAGGCCATTGTCGTTCATCATGTACAGGGCCTGGACAACGGTGGTGCGTGTGACGGCTGGATTGCGCCACCAGTCGCCGCGGCCAAACAACGATAGGAACTGGCTGATATTGAAATCCCCACGCGGCTCATTTGGATCCGGCAGTTCCACGGCGTACATCACCGGCCTTTCGAAGCCTTCCACGTTCATGGGTGTCTCCGTGGCAGTGGCTCGAATCACCGCGTCGTATGCCTCCTCCGCGCTCATCCTTCGCGCGATGTGCCGGGCAAAGTACCTGTCATACTCCGGTCTCCACGGTCCTGGATGCGCCGAAGCCAGTTGATATGCGCTCGAATTGACCATCAGCCGGATCATCGATTTGATACTGTACCCTGAGCGAATGAAATCGTCCGCAAGCGCCTCGATCAGTTCCGGATGAGACGGCTGGATCGGCCATGGCGCCGGCGGCGGGTTCTTGGGGTCGATGCGCTGCAAGTCCCACGCATCCGGCGGATCCACGATTCCCTGCGTGAACAGCGCAGCCCAGAGATAGTTCACGGCGGCACGGGCGAACTGGCGGTTATTCGTGGTCATGCGCGCCAATTCCTGACGCCACATATCTGACTTCGGTTGTTCCCCTGTCAGCATGAATACCGGTTCCCACGGCCCACCCGAGCGTGGAGGCCGCGGGCCGCCCCCGGTTACGAAATAACCCCCGCTGGTTTTATCGCCGACGATGTTCCGCACCTGCCGAAAGAACGCGTCGATCGGGGTCTGCTGGATCGTGGTTCGCGAAAAGAACGCCGACATCTGCCAGAACTCCGTGCGGCGTTTCTGCAGCAGATAAAGGTTGATCTCTTCCAGGTGCCGGCGTCCGTCATGGCAAGACACGCACTCCGTCTTCATTCCCAGGAAGCGGACGGTAGTCCGGTCCGTTAGCACGTCCCAGGTGTCCTGAATCAAGTCGCCTTGCTGAAATCCCCGCACGATGTAGTTGGGAGGGCCGGACAGGTGCGCATCCCCCCCAGCCGTGATCAGTTCGCGGGCAACATCGGCATAGGACCTGTCATTCCCGATAAACTCCCGTAGATACTGATGAAATCGATTCCTCCCCTGCACCGAAATGTAGTTGTAATAGGAACTCGTCACCTCCAGCAGGTTTCCGTAAAACTGCGCCCAACGGTCCACATATTCCGCTGAGTTCAGCAACTGTTCAATCAACTGGCTACGCTTGCCGGCTTCGGCGGACTGCAGGAAGGACTCCGCCTGCGTCACTGTCGGGATCCGCCCAGTCAGGTCGATATAAATCCGGCGCAGGAACTCTTCATCGGACGCCAGAGGAGCAACGGGCACCGCGTCCGCATCCATCTTCCCGAAGATGAAGTCGTCGATCAGGTTGACACGATCCACACGGCGCGAGGAATCTGCCTCCCGCTGGCGGTTCTTCTGAAAACGGGCAAGCGCCCGTTCGCGGTCAATTCCCAGACGGTCGAGTTCGCGCCGTGGTTGAGGATATCTTGGACAGTCCTGTGCGTCCGCCGTAACTAGGGCGGCCAACAAAAGCAGATTGATACCCATAGCCTCTCCAGCGACAATTGCCTATCAAGGACAGATGCCGGATTATACTTTGGCCCGCACTGGAACGCAATGCCGGTCTCCCGACTTCCGTGCTGTTACCCCCCCGAACTTGCCGATCCTGGTAGACTCTCATAACGGCATGGATCAATTCGCAATAGGAGTGGACCTCGGTGGAACCAACCTCCGCGCCGCCGCGGTTTCCACATCGGGCCAGATGATTGAGAAAGTCGCGGCAAGCACGGATTTGACGCAGGGGGCCGAAAGAGTGGTGAGCGACATATGCGAGTGCATCGAAGCGGTGCGCGATCATCAAAGCCACGCTCGATTAGTAGGAGTAGGCATCGGCGTCCCAGGCTTTATCCGGATCGCGGAAGGCTTCATTGTCGGTTCGCACAACCTTCCGCCACTGAACAACTATCCGATCCGCGACGCCATTGAGCAACGATTGGGCACTCCGGTCGTTCTGGAGAATGATGCCAACGCCGCGGCATTGGGAGAGAAATGGATTGGAGCAGGCCGCGATGTGGATGATCTGGTGCTGCTCACCCTCGGAACGGGCATTGGCGGCGGCATCATCTCGCATGGGCGCGTCTTGCACGGCTTCGTCGGTATGGCGGGGGAACTGGGCCATCTCACGGTGGTTCCCAATGGCAATCCGTGCGGGTGCGGAAATATGGGTTGTCTCGAAAAACACGCTTCCGCAACCGCGATTGAAAGCATGGCAAACCTGCTTGCTCTGGGAGATCACCTTTCCGCCCGGGATGTTTACGATCTCGCGGTGCAAGGCGAGCAGCGCGCCATCCGCATTTTCGAAAGCATGGGCCAAGCCCTTGGAATCGCTCTCGCCACGCTCATCAACATTTTCAACTATCCCCTGTATTTGATGAGTGGCGGCGTGCTCGCTGCCTGGGATTTCTTTTATCCAGCGCTCGAAAAAGAAGTGCGGTGGCGCAGTTTTTCCTATCGCAATACCGAAACACGTATCGGAAAAGCAGCGCTCGGCAACGAGGCGGGCCTCTATGGGGCAGCGTATCTGCCGATTCAGGCGCAGCAGTCCCAATCCTCGTAATCCAGACCCATTCCGCTATCTGACCTTCACCTCAAGGTTCAAGGTCTGGATGGAGCCGTCATTCCCTATCGCTGTCAGCCGGAAGTTCGTCGTGGCGTTGACCGTCTCGGTGAAGCAGATCTTGTCCTCCGGCTTGTGCTCGTGACTGGAAGGCTCAATCTTCACAGACTTCGTATCCTGCACTCCGTAGCAAAGGGTCACCTTCTGCCCTGCCAGCGCTTCCCGCGGAGCGGCCACGAAGTACTTGATCAACTCCTTTCGCGCCGCTTTCGGCTGCGCCGGCGTGACCTTGATTTCCGTTTTCTGCGATGAGCCTTCCACGGACAATGTG